>NZ_JAZDRH010000005.1:0-138707 GCF_047470865.1 Pseudomonas sp. F1_0610 | reverse complement strand
TGATTTTTGATCAGAAATTAATTTTAAGTGCTTGATAATTAATACTTTGTAAAAATTTTGTGATGGATTTTTAAAAGTGGATTTCACTTTTTTAAATGCGATAAACGGCAGTGAACTTTTTTGTAACAGCTCAATCGCTTTAGTCTATATTCTATGCTAATCAAGCTTATTTTTCTGTTTATGAATCCTTTTTCTCCTCTAGTCATGAATGATACATCTAAAGTTTATCTGTTCTTTTTATGCGTGAGCCCTTAGATTTAAATTGTGTAGAAGGGCATGTTTTTTTACTATGCATAAAATTTATGCTGAGTAACTTAAATGGAATGTCGTATAGGTTGTGGTGCTTGCTGTATAGCGCCATCAATTAACAGTGCTTTGCCAGGTATGCCTTATGGCAAAAAGGCTGGGGAGCGTTGTGTAAACTTAAGTGAGCAAAATCTGTGCCTGCTATTTGGCTTGCCGTCTCGGCCGAAGTTTTGTCAAGCGTATCAAGCAGAGGAAGTGTACTGCGGTACTAGTCAAGATGAAGCGGTGCGAATCATAGGTTGGTTAGAGCAGATGACAGATTAAGCATAATTTACGTAGAGGTAGGTATGATAAAGAAGATAATAACAACAAGCGCGCTAACCTTTTGTATTGCTTTAACGGCTCAAGCAGCAGAAGAGTGGAGTTTGGCAAAGGACTCTGATGGAGTGAAAATCTACCTTAAAGAAGTTCCCGGTTCAAAATATAAGGCATTTAAAAGTGTCATTACCATTAATGCCAATATTGAGCGTGTGGTTGCGGAGCAGGCTAATGCTGAGAAGTCTTGTAATTGGATACATGATTGTAAAAGTAGCAAACTATTAAAGTCAGAAGCTAATCAGGCTTGGGTTTATACGCGCTTTAAAGCACCTTGGCCGGTAACTGAGCGTGATTCTATTTTGCACTTGGTAACAACCAAGCAGGATGATGGCTCTTATATACGTAAGATTGAAGCCTCGCCAACTTATTTGCCGAATGACAGTGATTATGTGCGCGTGCAAAGCGTAGAGGGGAGTTGGCACTTAAAGCCTTTGTCAGACACTAAGGTTGAAGTGACATATCAATTGCATACAGATCCAGGTGGCAGTGTGCCTGCATGGTTAGCTAATAAGTTTGTTGTGGATGCACCTTTTAATACCTTGCGTGGATTAAAAGCAGCGGCGGAAAAATAAATAGGTTGCACAAAAAAGCCCAGCATATAGCTGGGCTTTTTTATTAAGCTAGTTTTTGCTTAATAAACTCAATAACTTGATCCAGTGGGACAAGCTGAGTTTCTTGATCTGTACGGTCTTTGTACTCACAAACGCCATCTGCTAAGAGTTTGTCACTGACTACAAGGCGATGCGGGATGCCAATTAATTCCATATCGGCAAACTTAACGCCTGGGCTGGTTTTTTTATCGCGGTCATCAAAAAGTACTTCAATGTTGGCATTAAGAAGGCCTTGATAGAGTGCGTCAGCCGCTAGTTGCACTTCTTCTTTTTCATATTTCATTGGTACTAATGCTACATGAAAAGGTGCTAGCGCTTGTGGCCAAATAATTCCGCGCTCATCGTTATTTTGCTCAATAGCAGCAGCTACAACGCGAGATACGCCAATGCCATAACAGCCCATGGTTAAGATAACAGGTTTGCCATTTTCACCCATTACTGTGCAGTTCATAGCCTTGCTGTACTTATCACCTAGCTGGAATATATGGCCTACTTCAATACCGCGTTTGATGATAAGTGTGCCTTGTCCATCAGGGCTTGGATCGCCTTGCACAATATTGCGGATATCAGCCACTGTTGGTAGAGCAAGATCTCGTTCCCAGTTTAAGCCAAAATAGTGCTTACCATCTTGGTTAGCGCCTGCTGCAAAATCACTCATCAATGCAACTGAGCGATCAATAATGCAATCAATAGCTAAGTCTTTTGGACCGAGTGAACCAGGGTGAGCACCAATAGCCGCAAAGATTTCAGTATCGCTGGCAAACTCAAGAGGGCTAGCTACTGAAGGTAAGTTGCCTGCTTTAATTTCATTTAAAGTGTGATCACCACGGACAATAAGGGCAATTAGCTTGCCTTTTTCACTGGCACGCACAATCAGTGTTTTGATAGTTTTTTTAATATCCAGATTAAATTGCTCAACCAATGCATCAATGGTTTTGCAGTTTGGTGTATCAATCAGACTGAGTGTTTGAGTGGCAGGTTGGCGTTCTTTTTCCTGTGGAAGAGCTTCTGCTTTTTCAATATTGGCAGCATAGTTTGATGTATCGCTAAAGGCGATATCATCTTCACCAGATTCAGCTAATACATGAAACTCATGAGAGCCGGTGCCGCCAATAGAGCCTGTATCGGCTTGTACTGGACGGAAGTTTAAGCCTAAACGGGTGAAAATATTGCAGTAGGCTTGGTGCATGCGGTCGTAGGTTTCTTGCAAAGAAGCTTGGTCAAGATGGAATGAGTAAGCATCTTTCATAATAAATTCACGGCCGCGCATTAAACCGAAGCGTGGGCGGATTTCATCACGAAACTTAGTTTGTATTTGATAGAAATTGGCAGGCAATTGTTTATAGCTACTCAATTCATTGCGTGCAAGATCGGTGATCACTTCTTCGTGTGTAGGGCCAGCGCAGAACTCACGATTATGCCTATCGGTTAAACGAAGTAGCTCAGGGCCATATTGCTCCCAGCGTCCGGACTCTTGCCACAGCTCAGCAGGCTGAATAACAGGCATAAGCACTTCCAAAGAACCAGCTGCATTCATTTCCTCACGTACTATGGCTTCTGCTTTACGTAGAATACGTAAGCCCATTGGTAGCCAAGTGTATAAGCCAGAAGCTAGACGACGGATAAGCCCTGCACGTAGCATAAGCTGGTGGCTAATAACCACTGCATCAGCAGGAGTTTCTTTCAAAGTAGAAAGTAGATACTGAGTTGTACGCATAATGAGTTCTTAGTTAAAGAAAAGAATAGGCTGATTGTAGCGCATTGTTGACAATAGAAAAATCATTAGGCAAAAAGAAACCCAGCCGAAGCTGGGTTTCTTAGTGTCTAGGTGGTTAACACACTTGCATTACAGAATGCTTAGTGGGTAGTTCACGATTAGACGTACTTCGTTCATGTCTTTTAGGCCAGTAGAAGCAGCTGCGCCATTAGAAGCACGGTAAGAAGCTTGGCGTAAACGGATGTTTAGATCTTTAGCTGGACCTTCTTGGAAGGTGTAAGCTACTTCTAAATCGCGCTCCCAGTTTTTACCATTGCTAGTATGGGCGTTGTGGATGTTGCTACCACGAACATACATTGCAGCAAAGCTTAGGCCGTTAATGCCCGCTAATTTGCCCATATCTAGGTCGTAACGTGCTTTCCAAGAACGTTCTTTGTTTTGGATAAAGCTATTGATTTGGATATCGTTAGCTAGGTAGATAGAGCCACCGCCATCGTAACCGTAGATATAGCCAGTGTCGCCACCCATACGTTGATACGCTAATGTGAATTTGTGCGCATCAATGCTGTAAGCGCCTTGTAAGCTCCAAGCATTATTTTTAGCGTGGCCTTGACCTGATTTACCGTTTAGTTTGGTACGGTAGTAGTTTAGACCGAAATCTAATGCTTGATCATTACCTAAATCTAAGCCGTAGTTAGCGCCTAAGTAATGTTTTTTGGCGTTATCTAATACCGCTTGATTAAACTTAGCACGAGAGTAGTAGTAGCTAACATCTAGGTTTTCTAGAACGTTGTAAGTACCACCAAGCATGTCTAATTTGTCTAGACCAAAGCTGTCGCGGTCAGTTTCAGTGAACTCGCTAAGTGCTGTGAAATGACCTAGGTTTAATGTTAGGTTTTCAATTTCTTCGCTTGTTACAAAGAAGCCAGTTGCAGATTCTGGTAATAAGCGGCTGTCATCCATAGAAAATACAGGAGTGTCGATATCTACGAAACTACCGTATTTAGCTGTGGTATTAGAAATACGTGCTTTAACAGCGCCGCCAGCTTGACCGTAAGTGTTACGTACTTTGCCATTGCCTCTTTCTTGGAAGAAAGCAGTGCGGTCTGAAAGGTCTTCATGACGACCACGGCCGCTATCTAAGCGTACAGCTGATAAGCCCCAAGCATCAATACCGAAGCCTACAGTGCCTTGTGTAAAGCCTGATTTGTATTCAGCGCGGAAGCCTAAGCCTAGCTCGTCAGCGTACTTGTTTTCTACGCCTTGAGCTTTGCGTTGTTTTTTATTAGTGAACTCGTCACCGAAGTAGAATAAACGAGTATTTAAATCTAGTTTGCTGCCTTCAATGAAACCTGTGGCTTCGTCTTGTTGGCTAGCTACTGCTTGAGTACTTGCCGCCGCAACTGCAACAGCGAGAACGCTCCATTTCATCATTTTCATAAAAGATGCTCCTATTGGTTGGAAGCTGGTGGGCTATGACTTAAATAGTTATAGTCCCTTTGTGTTTTATTAAGTTGGCGCGTACTTTACTGGAAGTGTTTGAACTTTTCTAGTTTTCTGATTCAGTATTCAGGGTGTGTTCAGAGAAAAAGCGGCACAACATTCCTAGAAAGACAGTCAATTCTATTGATAATCTCTTTAAAATTAAAGAGTTATTTCTATATTAATGTAAAACTGTGAGCTATCTAGAAATAAGCTAATAAAGTTTCAAGTTAAAGATGTTATATATTATAACTCTATACAAGCCACTTTATGCATTAACTAGCAATGTATTATAGTTCCAAATGCTAGATGCAGTTGAACTGGCTAGGCAAAGTGGCAAGGCTATGGCTGCTTTTTGAAAACTAAGTTGAATTTCATTTAGTATTTGAGACGCTGTTTATATCTATTGTAAAAGTAATCTCCTGTTCGTAAAGGAAGTCGTATGAATCAAATTGATAGTTTAGTAGAACAAGCCAGTAATGAATGGTTACCCATAATTATGAGCTATGGCACACAACTGGTTTACGCCTTGATTGTTTTGGCGATTGGCTGGTGGGTAGTAAATAAGGTAACAGCTGCAATAACCAGTGTTTTAAGTAAAAAGAATAATGATGTTACCTTGATTGGTTTTATTTCATCGTTATTAACTGTGCTGCTGCGCGTTTTGCTTATTATTAGTGTGGCAGGTATGGTTGGTGTTCAAACTACCTCCTTTATCGCCATCATAGGTGCGGCTGGTTTGGCTATAGGCATGGCATTACAAGGTAGTTTGGGGAATTTTGCTGGTGGTGTGCTGATTTTGTTTTTACGCCCTTTTAGTAAAGGTGACTGGATTGAAGCTCAAGGCCAAGCCGGTACGGTAGAGAGTATACAGATTTTTCATACTGTATTGCGTACAGGGGATAACAAGAAAATTATTCTGCCCAATGGGGCGTTATCTAATGGCGCCATTGTCAATGTTTCGGCTATGCCGACACGTCAAATTTACCTAAATATAGGTATTGATTATGCCGCAGATGTTAAGCAAGCACGGCAAATTATGCTGGAGCTAGCAAGCCAAGAACCTCGTATTTTAACTGACACAGCACCTGTGGTTCATCTGGCTAATTTGGGTGAAAGTAGTGTTGACCTATCCTTTCGTTTTTGGGTGAATAATGCCGATTACTGGGCTGTATTTTTTGCGATGCAGGAAAAGGTGAAAGAAGCTTTTGATCAGGCGGGTATTGAGATTCCATTTCCGCAGCGTACTGTACATATGAAATCGGTATAAAGTTAAAAGTGGGGTAAAAGCCAGCTATGCATGCTGGCTTTTTATTGGTTAAAAAGTGAGCTAAATCCGCAAGCCCTGAAAAACACTTGCTTAAATCTTAATCTGGCACAGTTATGCACAGGGCAATCCACAAAAAATGTGAGTAGTTTTGAGTAGGCTAAATATAGATTGTATGAGCTGTTTTAACGTTTTCCAGAAGAAACTGTGGCTGATCTGTCACCTAGAGTTAATAGGGTGTGTATAATCAAGCCTCCTTTTTCTTGATACTAAGGCATCGCTTTGAGCAGTGTTTTTTTACAAACAGAAAATTTAATCTGTGAGCGTGATGAGCGGCGATTATTTGAAGCGCTCAGTTTTTCCGTTCATACAGGCGATATGCTGCAAGTTGTAGGCCCTAACGGTAGCGGCAAAACAAGCTTACTCCGTTTGTTGGCAGGGCTACGCGCGCCAACAGAAGGGGTGATTAGATTAAAAGGTAAGCCTTTGCGTGCCTGTAAAGATGAATTGGCACAGCATATTCTTTGGATTGGGCATGCCACTGGGATTAAGGGCCTACTAACAGCTGAGGAAAACCTTTCTTGGTTGTGCGCTTTGCATCAAATTGATGTTTCGCGTGAGGCAATCTGGCAAGCGCTATCGGCAGTAGGTTTAAAAGGTTTTGAAGACGTGCCTTGTTATACCCTTTCAGCAGGGCAGCAGCGCCGTGTAAGTTTGGCTCGGTTATATATGCCAAGTGCGCCGTTATGGATTCTTGATGAGCCTTTTACGGCATTAGATAAGCAAGCCGTAGCTCAACTGGAACGGCATTTGTGCAGGCATTGCGAGCAGGGCGGTTTGGTTATTTTTACCACGCACCATCATTTGGAACATAGCACTTCAAGTTTTCGTGAGTTAGATCTAGGAAAAATAGGTGCTGATTTATGAGTAATGTTTTCTCAACGTTGTTTTGGCGCGAGTCACGTTTGTTATTTCGTCGCGTTTCTGATCTAGCTAACCCACTGGTTTTTTTTGCGATTGTAGTGGCTTTATTTCCTTTAGCCGTTGGCCCTGAAACTAACCTTTTACGTGCGTTATCGCCAGGTCTGGTATGGGTTGCGGCTTTATTAGCTGTTTTGCTTTCATTAGATGGCTTATTTCGCAGTGATTTTGAAGATGGCTCATTAGAACAATGGGTTGTATCTTCACGCTCACTATCGGCACTGGTATTGGCTAAAGTGCTAGCACATTGGATGTTTTCTGGTTTGGCATTGGTACTGTTATCCCCCGTTCTGGCTGTTATGCTAGGTTTGCCTGCATCGAGTATTGGTGTACTGCTTGTTTCGCTATTGCTGGGAACTCCAGTTTTAAGCTTATTAGGTGCGGTAGGCGCTGCTTTAACGGTAGGCCTTAAGCGCGGTGGTCTTTTATTAGCCCTGTTAATATTGCCTTTATATATACCTGTTTTAATTTTAGGAACGGGCGCAGTCCAAGCTTCACTGCAAGGTATGCCTACAGCCGGCTATTTATTATGGATGGCAGCATTAACAGTTGCTACGATAACTCTGGCGCCTTTTGCCATTGCTGCAGGCTTAGTGATAAGTGTCAGTGAATAAAAAAACGAACATACGATAATCTTTCAACCGTTGGACGACGCATTTCGTCGCCTTGTTTTTGTTGTGAGTAACCTGATGAATTGGACATGGTTTCATAAGCTCGGTTCGCCGAAATGGTTTTATCAAATAAGCGGACGCTTACTGCCTTGGTTTGCCGTAGCTGCCGCCATTTTTCTTACTGCTGGCACTGTGTGGGGCTTAGCTTTTGCGCCTGAAGATTATCAACAGGGCAATAGTTTTCGCATTATTTATATTCATGTACCTAGTGCAATTTTAGCCCAGTCAATTTATATCATGATGGCTATAGCTGGGGCTGTTGGCTTAATTTGGAAGATGAAAATTGCTGATGTTGCTATCCAGCAAGCAGCTTCATTTGGAGCGTGGATGACTTTTGTTGCGCTCTTAACAGGGGCTATCTGGGGCAAGCCTACCTGGGGCGCTTGGTGGGTATGGGATGCCCGTCTAACAGCCATGCTGATTTTATTATTTTTATATTTCGGAATTATTGCACTGGGTTATGCGATTACTAACCGTGAAAGTTCAGCTAAGGCATGTGCAGTATTAGCTATCGTTGGCGTAGTTAATATTCCCATAATTAAGTACTCCGTAGAATGGTGGAACACATTGCACCAGCCCGCCACATTTACAGTTACAGAAAAACCGGCAATGCCTATGGAAATGTGGTTGCCTTTATTGATTATGGTGCTTGGCTTTTATTGCTTTTTTACGGTAGTCCTGTTTATGCGTATGCGTTTAGAAATTTTACGCCGTGAACATCGTGCCAGTTGGGTAAAAGAAGAAATTACCCGGCAATTAGGGGGCAAATAATGTACTTCTCCTCGTTTTCAGATTTCTTAGCCATGGGTAACCATGGCTTTTATGTATGGCTTGCTTTTGGCATTACCTTTGCTGTGATGATCATCAATCTGCTGTTGCCAATTATTTCACGTGGTCAGTATTTGAAGAGCGCAGCGCGTCAGTTGCGTAGGGAGACTGTAAGGTGAATCCAGTTCGTAAAAAACGTCTAATTATTGTACTGGCTATTTTGTTGGGTGTAATCGCCACCGTCAGCATTGGATTAGTCGCTTTACAAGAAAACATTAATTTGTTCTACACTCCCGAGCAAATTGTTAAAGGCGAAGCACCTAAGAATATACGTATTCGTGCAGGGGGCTTAGTCAAAGTAGGTTCAGTTAAGCGCGAAGATGATTTAAATGTGCGTTTTGAAGTAACTGATGGCAAAGGTGATGTTGTTATCCGCTACAAAGGCATTTTGCCTGATTTATTCCGTGAAGGGCAGGGCATAGTAGCTTTAGGAGAATTACAAGAAGATGGCAGTTTACAAGCCAGCGAAGTACTAGCCAAGCATGATGAAAAATATATGCCACCTGAAGTAACTCATGCGTTAGAACAATCAGGCATGCTGGATCAACATAACGCTGCAACAGGGAAGGGTAAAAAATGATTTCAGATGCAGCTTTGTTTATTCCTGAGCTAGGTCAGCTAGGATTAATACTTGCATTATGTATTGCTATCTTTCAGAGCATTATTCCCTTAATTGGTGCATGGAAAAATGACCATCGCTGGATGAGTGTTGCTCAGCCAGCGGCTTGGGGGCAGTTTGTTTTCTTACTGTTTTCGTTTGGCTGCTTAACATGGTCCTTTATGGCGGATGACTTTTCCGTTGCCTATGTAGCACAGAACTCCAATAGCGCATTGCCGTGGTATTACAAGTTCAGTGCGGTTTGGGGGGCACATGAAGGTTCCTTATTATTATGGGCGCTGATTCTTTCAGGCTGGACCTTTGCAGTCGCTATTTTCTCTAAGCAGCTTCCAGAAGAAATGCTGGCGCGTGTACTCTCTATTATGGGGATGGTGAGCGTTGGTTTCTTATCTTTTTTAATTGTAACGTCCAATCCATTTTTACGTGTACTGCCTCAGGTTCCTTTAGATGGACGGGACCTTAATCCATTATTGCAAGATTTTGGCTTAATAGTGCATCCACCTATGCTGTATATGGGCTATGTAGGCTTCTCAGTAGCCTTTGCGTTTGCCATTGCCGCGTTATTAGGCGGTAAGTTAGACGCTGCTTGGGCTCGCTGGTCGCGTCCTTGGACATTAGTGGCTTGGGCATTTTTAGGCATAGGTATCGTTCTAGGCTCTTGGTGGGCATATTACGAACTCGGCTGGGGCGGCTGGTGGTTCTGGGATCCTGTGGAAAATGCCTCATTCTTACCTTGGTTGATAGGTACCGCATTGATTCACTCATTAGCGGTAACAGAAAAACGCGGTGTCTTTAAAAACTGGACTGTGTTGCTGGCAATCACAGCTTTCTCTCTCAGCTTATTAGGTACTTTCTTAGTACGTTCTGGCGTATTAACGTCAGTGCATGCTTTTGCGGCTGATCCTGAGCGTGGCGTGTTTATTCTAGTGTTCTTATTGCTGGTAGTTGGCGCTTCTTTACTGCTCTTTATGTTACGTGCCCCTGTTGTGAAAAGTCAGGTTGGCTTTGGTTTATGGTCGCGTGAAACCTTACTTCTGGTAAACAATATTTTGCTGGTTGTTGCAACAGCAATGATTTTGCTAGGCACTTTGTATCCTCTGATATTGGATGCTATTAACCAAACTAAACTATCAGTAGGGCCACCGTATTTTAATGCCTTGTTTTTACCATTAATGGCTATTCTAATGGTGGCAGTAGCCATTGGCGTGGTGACACGCTGGAAAGACACACCTGTTGCTTGGCTTGTGCAATTACTAGCACCTGTATTAGTGGTGAGTTTAGTATTGGCATTGCTAGGCGCTTTTGTTCTGAAAGATTTTAACTATGCTGTTTTAGCCGTTTACTTTTTAAGTGCTTGGATTATTTTCGGAATGATTCGGGATGTCTTAGATAAAACGCGCCACAAAGGTTTATTGAAAGGCATCACTTCACTTGGGCGTAGTTTTTGGGCTATGCATATTGCTCATGTGGGGTTAGCCATTTGCGGTATTGGCATGGTGCTGACAACACAATTTAGTGAAGAGCGCGATTTGCGCATGGATATTGGACAAAGCATAACAGTGCAAGACTTCCAATTTGTTTTTGAAGGCGCTAAACACAAGGAAGGACCAAACTATATTGCCGATAGAGGCACTATTCGTGTCATTAAAAATGGTAAAGAACTAACCACACTGCACCCTGAAAAACGCTTGTATGTAGTGCAGCAAATGCCAATGACAGAAGCTGGTATTTATGCAGGCTTTGTGCAGGATCTCTACGTTGCTTTAGGCGAGCCTTTGGATAACGGCGCTTGGGCTGTGCGCTTGCATGTTAAGCCTTTTGTACGCTGGATTTGGTTAGGTGGATTATTAACAGCCTTTGGCGGATTACTTGCAGCTTCTGACCGCCGTTATCGTATGAAGATTAAAACGAAAGTGCGTGATAGCTTAGGTTTAGCGGAGAAAGAAGAGGTTAAGCATGCCTAAAGGACGTATTGTTGGTGTAGTTGCAATTATTGCTGTTTTGGCAGGTTTTGCGTGGCTGGCCATTTTTGGCATGAATAACAGCACGACCAATTTGCCATCAGCGTTAATTGGTAAGCCGTTTCCTGAGTTTGATCTTACGGCTGTAGGCCAACCAAGTAAACGTATTACCAAAGAAGCTATTTTAGGTAAGCCAGCTGTAGTCAATGTGTGGGCTACTTGGTGTCGTGAATGCTTACACGAGTTACCCACTTTAAGCCGCTTATCTAAACAAGGTGTGCCTATCTATGGCGTCAATTATAAGGATTTAGATTCGGAGACTATTCAAAAGTGGATGACTGAATATGAGCATCCTTATGTGATTAATATTAGTGATCCCAAAGGCACCTTAAGCTTGGCTTTAGGCGTATATGGTGCACCAGAAACCTTCTTAATCGATAAAAAAGGCATTATTCGTTATAAGCTCATTGGCTTAATTACTGAAGAAAATTGGAGCACAGTGCTAGCGCCAATCTATCAGGAGTTATTAAACGAATGAATAGCTTATGGAAAGCCCTGATCTTAAATTTAGTTTTGTTTGGTAGTGCTTATGCCTCTATTGAAACCTATGAGTTTGAAAATGAAGCTGATCGCGCACGTTATAAAACTCTAACTGAAGAAATTCGTTGCCCTAAATGCCAAAACCAAAATATTGCAGACTCTAACGCACCCATTGCTGTTGATTTGCGAGCTGAGGTTTATCGCTTGGTAGAGGACGGGCAAAGTAACGATGAAATCGTTACTTATTTGGTAGATAGATATGGTGATTTTGTACGCTACCGCCCAGCGATTAATAAGCAAACCTATATTCTTTGGTACGGCCCAGCTGCTCTGCTCATTATTGGCTTTTTAACTATTGGCGTAGTGGTATGGCGGCGTAAACGCAACACTGCATTGTTATCAGCAGGGCAGAAAACTCAATTAACAGCTGAAGAGCAGGCGCGTTTAAACGCTTTGCTTGCTCAGCAAAATCAAGGCAAGAATGACTTATGATTGAATTTTGGTTATTAGCCAGTGTAATGCTTTTAATTGCACTTGGTATTGTCTTATTACCTGTTTTACGTGTGCGTAAATCACAGGCTGAAGAAGATCGAACAGCGCTCAATGTTGCTTCTTATCAGGAGCATTTAGCTGAGTTAGATGCTCAATTAAAAGCAGGATCCTTAACCCAAGAGCAATATCAAGCTAGTGCTACAGAAGCCTCACGTGAGTTATTAAATGAAACGCAAGCCGTAAAGAAAAGTGCTACTCCTTTAGGCATAGGTTTACCATTAGTATTGGCGTTGTTAGTGCCGATTTTAGCCTTAGGTTTTTATTATAAGTGGGGCGCACAAAAAGCAGTTGCCTTAACTCTTGAGTTTAAAGAACTAAACGACGATCAGACGCAAAGTATGGAACAGCGTATTGATCGTTTAGAGCGCTTAGTTGATGTACAGCCTTATCTATTGGAGGCTTGGTATAGCCTAGGACGTCTGTACCTGCAAAAAGGTGAGCTAGCAAAAGCCGCTAATGCATTTCAATATGTTTTAGATAATTTAGAAGAGCGCCCTGTAGATGTGCTGGTAGAGTGGGCGCAAGCTGAGTATTTTGCTAATGGCAAACAGTGGACTGCTAAATTACAGCAGGCTGCTGATGATGTTTTCAAGCAAGCACCTGATGACGCCAGTATGCTCGGATTAATAGGTATTGCAGCCTATGAAGTCGGTGACTTCCAAACAGCCATTGATGCCTGGACAGCTGTGATTAAAGGTTTGCCAGCCAATAGTAATGGTGTTGAAGATATTGCAATGGGAATTGAGCGTGCCAAACAAGCTTTGGCTGCAAATCCTATCATTGCAGAAGCCAAAGTAGGTACAGTGCTACCAAAATTGCCAGCAAAAAGCCCTGGCAGCAATCTTGCTAGTGAATTAGCAATACAGGTCAGCGTTGATCTTGCGCCAGAAATTAGAACGCAAGTAGAGGCGACAGATACCGTCTTTATTTTTGCCCGTGCGCAGACGGGGCCTCCTATGCCATTAGCAGCTAAGCGTGTAGCTGTGGCAGATTTACCTGCAAAGGTAAGCTTAACGGTTAGCGATGCAATGATGGCGAATATGACTATTGCGCAGTTTCCAGATTTAGAACTGCAAGCTCGCATTAGCCGTTCAGGAATAGCAACAGAAGGGCAATGGCAAAGCCTTGCTAAAGCTGCGAAGAATGATAGTAAGGAGCAGTTTACATTACTCATTGACCAGCCTATGCAGTAAGCATAAGCGAATAAAAAACCCAGCTATTGCTGGGTTTTTTAGTATTGAACAGCAGTAGTATTTATGGTGTTGCTGTATCTTCCATAAAGCCACCGCCAAGCGCTTTATATAGGTCAACCTGCGCTGTTAGTTGGCCTAAGCGTGTGGTGATATAGGCTTGCTGTGCTGAGAACAGTTGACGTTGAGCATCAAGCAAGGTTAAGCGGTTATCAATACCTTCGTTGTAGCGGCGATCTGCAAGGTTGTAGTACTCCTGAGTCGACTTAAGCAATGTTGCTTGAGCTTCTAATTGCGTCTGGAATGTATCACGTGCAATTAGCCCATCTTGTACTTCACGGAAAGCGTTTTGAATGCTGCGTTCATATTGAACAATATTGATATCTTTTTGGATTTTGCTGTATTCCAAATTACCTTTTAACTGACCCGCTGTAAAAATAGGCACACTAATACGTGGAGTAAATGCCCAAGTATCGCTACCTGACTTAAATAAACCAGACAGATCCGAACTGAGGCTACCCGCAGTGGCGGTTAAGCTAATGCTAGGGAAGAAAGCCGCACGGGCAGCACCAATATTAGCATTAGCTGCTTTGAGCATGTGCTCAGCTTGCATAATATCAGGGCGACGCTGTAACAAGTCAGCAGGAAGGCCAACAGGGATTTCTGCCAATGCATTATCGTTCATTTTTAGCAATGGAGTGATTGCGATATCGGTAGGGCTGCCTACCAATAGTTGCAATGCGTTATTGCTTTGTTTTACTAAACGCTGGTAAGTAGCAACGCTAACACGTGCGCTATCTAGTGCAGTTTGTGCTTGGCGCAGATCTAGAGATGAAGCTACGCCGGCATCATAGCTACGCTGTACTAGGTTTAAGCTTTGTTGATAGGTTTCAACAGTGCCCTCTGCAACTGTCAGCAAGTTCTGATTAGCTTGCAGGGTAAACCAAGCATTCGCTACTGCTGCTACTAAGCTAAGCTGAGCAGCACGCTGGGCCTGCTCAGTAGCAAAGTACTGTTCTAAAGCCTGATCTTTTAAACTAGTAATACGACCGAAAAGGTCCAGCTCCCAAGAAGTAATGCCTACTTGGGCATCAAACTGGCTATTAATACTACGGCCGCCACCCGTTGGGTTCATATTGGCAGGTATGCGTTGGCGTGAGCCACCGCCAGTTGCACCAATAGTAGGGAATAACTGGCTGCGTTGAATACGATATTGTGCCTCAAAGGCTTCAATATTTAGAGCCGCAATACGTAGATCTTTATTGTTAGTTAAAGCAGCTTGAATCACTGCTTGTAAACCAGGATCTAAGAAAAATTCGTCAATATAAGGTAGTGCTTTTTCACTGGTTTGAGAAGAAGCGTTAGCTTCTCCCCAGTTTTCGCTAACTGGCGCTTCTGGGCGCTGGTAGTTAGGCGCTAAAGAACAGCCAGTAAGTGTCAGCATTATTGCAAGAGAAAGAACTGACTTTTTCATTATTTAGCCTCGTTACCTTCTAATGTGTCTTGTTTATTCTTCTTTGGGTTAAAAATAACAGTCACTATATAGAAGAATAAAGGCACAAAGATAAAGGTTAAGAACATTGCAGAAACCATGCCGCCAATTACACCTGTACCAATGGCATGTTTACTACCAGCACCAGCACCTTGTGCAATAGCTAGTGGTACCACGCCTAAAATAAAGGCGAGAGAGGTCATGATGATTGGGCGGAAACGTAAGCGACAAGCTTCAATAGTTGCAGCTTTTAAGCTCATGCCGCCTTCATAAAGCGCTTTAGCAAACTCAACAATTAAGATGGCGTTACGCGCAGACAAACCAATGGTTACGAGTAGACCAATTTGGAAGTAAACGTCATTGTTTAGCCCGCGCATATAAGTGGCACCTAAAGCACCAATTACCCCTATAGGCACAATAAGCATTACTGCAAAAGGTACAGACCAACTTTCATAGAGTGCAGCTAGGCATAAGAATACAATTAAAATTGATAGAGCATAGAGCGCTGGTGCTTGGTCACCTGATAAACGCTCTTCATAGGAAAGGCCTGTCCATGCAGCATTAAAGCCTGGCAAGTCTTTCATAATTTCTTCAATTTTATTCATGGCATAACCCGTACTAAAGCCAGGAGCAGCTGCACCACTAATTTCTACTGCAGCAATGCCGTTATAACGGGCGAGCTTAGCTGGACCATAAACCCATTGTTTGTCAGCAAATGAGCTAAATGGCACCATTTTTCCTTCGCTGTTACGCACGAACCATTTATCAAGGTCCTCTGGAACCATGCGGTCTTCTTCACGTGACTGTACATAAACTTTCTTTACTCGACCGCGGTCAATAAAGTCGTTTACATAAGTACTACCCCAAGCCACACCTAGTGTTTGGTTTATATCGCTAAGGGAAAGACCTAAGGTACGTGCTTTTTCATCATCAATAATTAATTGAAGTTGAGGCTCATCTTGTTTTCCGTTTGGATAGACTTGGAACAAATTAGAGCCTGGAGCATTCGCTTTAGCCAATAGTTGACCCATTGCTTGAAGAAGAGCGTCATGGCCTTTACTACTACGGTCTTGTAAGTAGAAGTTAAAACCAGAGGCGTTACCTAGCTCCATTACAGCAGGAGGAACAATAGGCATTACCATTGCATCTAGAAAGTCTTCTTGTTTAAAGCGTTGGGCAGCGCGTTGCTGTAAGGCAAATACTTTTAGTTTCTCATCTTTACGTACATCCCATGGCTTTAGCATAACGAAAGCCATGGCCATGTTTTGCCCACGGCCTGAGAAGTTAAAGCCTGTTACAGTAAAGATAGATTCCACGACATCTTTTTCTTCTGTAAGGAAGTAATCACGCATGCCATGAACAACTTCGTTAGTACGTTCAAAGGTTGATCCAGGAGGCGTTTGCACTAGCATAAAGAGTACGCCTTGATCCTCTTCGGGTAAGAAGGATGTAGGGACCTTGGTGAACATATAACCTACTGCACCACAAATGATGGCGTATAGCACTAAGTAAGGGGCTTTCATTGCAATGATATGTGCAACGCCGCCTTCATACTTTTTGATCATTCCATCAAAGCTACGGTTGAACCAGCCAAAGAAACCACGTTTCTCACCATGACTGTGATTGGTTTTAAGCATGGTTGCGCATAGCGCTGGCGTGAAAATCAAGGCAACTAGTACAGATAGCACCATGGCCGAAATAATGGTAACCGAGAACTGCGCGTAGATTTGCCCTGTAGAACCTGGGAAGAAGGCCATTGGTAAGAATACGGCGGACAGAACCACACCAATACCAATAAGTGCACTTTGGATTTCTTCCATAGATTTCAAAGTCGCCTCAAGTGGTGGCAGTTTTTCTTCTGTCATCACCCGTTCTACGTTTTCCACCACCACAATGGCGTCATCCACCAGTAGTCCAATAGCCAAGACCATAGCAAACATGGTTAGCGTGTTAATGCTGTAGCCAAAGGCGGACAAAATCCCAAAGGTACCTAACAATACTACGGGCACTGCCAAAGCAGGGATTAAGGTAACGCGGAAGTTTTGTAGGAAGATAAACATAATGAAGAACACAAGAAGTGTTGCTTCAAAAATAGTCGTTACAACGCCATTAATAGAGGCAGAAATTACAGGTGTAGTATCGTATGGATAAACCACTTCTAACCCAGCAGGGAAGAAAGGTTTCATAGAGTCTAATAGCTCACGTACTTCACGAGCTGTATCTAGCGCGTTTGCACCTGTGGCAAGTTTTACTGCAATCCCTGTGGTGGGTTTACCATTAAACTCTGAGTTGAAGTTATAGGTTTCACCACCTAGCTCAACTTTAGCAACGTCTTTTAGGTGTACACGTGAACCGTCGGGTTTAACAATAAGAAGAATATCTTCAAATTGCTCAGGTGTTTGGTAACGTGTTTTACCAATAATAGTAGCGTTCAGTTGCTGTCCGCTAACTGCAGGTAAGGCACCTAGCTGGCCAGAGGATACCTGTACGTTCTGTGAACGGATGGCATTTACAACATCAACTGGGGTTAAGCTAAAGTTATTTAGCTTATTGGCATCTAGCCAAATGCGCATCGAGTATTGACCACCAAATACTTGGAAGTCACCCACACCAGGCGTACGTGATAAAGGATCTTGAATATTGGATACTACATAGTCTCCAATATCATACTTATCCATACTGCCATCAGTAGATACTAGACCAACAACCATTAAGAAGTTAGCTGTGGACTTAGTAACACGAATACCTTGTTGCTGCACTTCTTGAGGTAGCAAGGGCGTGGCTAATTGCAGCTTGTTTTGTACCTGTACTTGGGCAATATCTGGATCTGTACCTTGCTCAAAGCTAATAGAGATTTCTAAACTACCATCACTATTACTTTCAGAGGACATATACAATAAGCCGTCAATACCGTTCATTTGCTGTTCAATGACTTGAACCACAGTATCTTGTACGGTTTGCGCCGATGCACCTGGATATTGTGCAGAAATACTCACTGCAGGTGGTGCAATTGCAGGATATTGGTTAACAGGCAATTTTAAAATTGCTAGCCCACCCACCAACATGGTGATCAGTGCAAGCACCCATGCAAAAATGGGGCGATGAATAAAAAACTTAGACATTGACGTCTACCTTACTGAGCTGAAGGAGCTTGTGATGGAGCTTCTTGAGAGGCTTCGCTAGGATCTACGGTGATACCAGGCTGGATAAACTGTAGACCTTTGACAATAATGCGGTCACCAGCTTGCAAACCTGAAGTCACGTACCATTTATTACCCACAGTGCGTTCAGCCGTTAACACACGGGTTTCAACTACATTGTTAGCATTTACAACTTGAGCTAAGGCTTCGCCTTTAGGGCTACGAGTAATGCCTTGTTGTGGCGCTAAAATGGCTGTGCTATTGACGCCACTAACTAAGTTGGCACGCACAAACATACCTGGCAGCAAGTCTTTATTTGGGTTAGGGAATACTGCGCGTAAAGTAACGGTATTGGTGCTTTGATCAACGGTGACTTCTGAAAACTCAAGACGACCTGCTTGCTCATAGATACTGCCATCATCAAACTGTAGCTTAACTTGGGCTGCATTTTCGCCAGCGGATTCAATATAGCCATTAGCATAGTCACGCTTTAGACGCTGTAACTCGCTAACTGATTGGGTTACATCAACATAGATAGGGTCTAGTTGTTGAATGACAGCCAGTTCTTGAGGCTGACCATTAGTAAGCAAAGCGCCTTCAGTGAATGAGGAGCGACCAATGGTTCCTGAGATAGGCGCTAACACCTTGGTGTAGCGTAGATCAATTTTTGCTCGCTCATAAGCAGCTTCTGCCTGTAAGCGCGCAGCAACGGCATTGTCATAGTCTTGGCGGCTTACTGCTTTATCGGCTACTAATTTTTGGTAGCGATTAGCTAAAGCTCGGCTTGAAACTAAAGTGGCCTCTGCGCTTTTGAAGTTAGCTTGGTAAAGATCAGGGTCAATTTGATAAAGTTGATCGCCTTCTTTAACTTCACTACCTTCCACAAATAAGCGTTTTTGCAAAATACCTGAAACCTGCGGTCGTACTTCGGCTGTACGATAAGCAACAGTACGTCCTGGTAATTGAGAAGTTAATGTAAAAGGCTGAGCCTTTAAGGTTTCTACAATTACTTTCGGTGCTGCTTGAGGCGCCTGTTCTCCAGCGTCTTTTTCACCACAGCCTGCCAGCATGAGAGCAGCAGATAAACTAGACGCACCTACAAAGATACGTAAGAGAGAAGGTTTCATAACTCTATAATTCCTTTCTGTTTTGGCATAGAGCAGAGCAAACTGCGTTAGCAAGGCAAGTAGCTATCGGATGCAACCACTTTGAATGCAGTATAAACTTTAGTTGAGGGCACATAATATACATACATTGCTGTATGTTCGTAAATGAAAGCTTTTATGTACTTGTTTCAAAAAATGAAGTAAATAGCAAAGCTATGTAAAAAGAATCAAAATTGTTTCCAATTATAAAGTTAGGAGAGGGCATAAAGTGACTCCCGCAATCCAGAGTTTAAAAAAGGCTAAGGTTCAATTTACTGTACATAATTATGAGCATGATACACATGCGCCATCTTATGGTTTAGAAGCTTCAGAAAAACTTAATATTGAGCCTAGCAGAGTTTTTAAAACCTTACTGGCAGAAAGTGACAAAAATGAGATCGTAGTGGCTGTTGTACCTGTGATTGGTTCTTTAGATTTGAAAGCATTGGCACAAGTGGCAGGAGTGAAGAAAATGGAGATGGCCGACCCTGCTAAGGCGCAGCGCATCACAGGTTATCTTGTGGGGGGGATTAGTCCTCTTGGGCAGAAAAAACGTCTGCGAACCTTTATTGATGAGAGTGCAAAAAAATTTGCAAGTATATATGTCAGTGCAGGGCGAAGAGGGCTAGAAGTGGAATTAGCTGCTGAAGCCTTAGCAGCACAAACTAATGCAGTTTTTGCGGAGTTAGGGAAAGTTTAAACGAGCTTTATGTTAGCTCGCTATAACGGCGTAGTCCTTGTGCAGTTAAGTTGGTTTGCGATGGCACGCTGCCTTGTGCAGCAAATGCTACAAGGTGGTCTGCTTTTACCGCAATGCCAACCTGTTCATGCACGGCATGGTCAATATGGCTAGTAAAAATGCTTTCAATTTGTGTACCTGTAGCGAGCTGTAGGCGATAAAGAGTTGATGCGCCTAAAAATGTCTTACCCACAACTTCAGCTTTTAAAGTGCTATCAGGTGCATAAACAATATCGTCAGGACGGAGCAATACTTCAACTGCGCTACCTTGAGTCCAAGGATAAGCACGATCGCCACCAATGACGCCTAGCTCTGTCTGCACGCTATCATGCGTTAGCATTTGTCCGCGAATAAAGTATCCTTGACCAATAAAACTCGCCACAAAGGGCGTATTAGGTTCATGGTAAAGGTTGTAAGGAATGTCCCATTGCTCAAGTCTACCTTGATTGAAAACACCTACTTGGTCGCTTACAGCAAAAGCCTCTTCTTGGTCATGGGTAACAAGAATGCCGCTAGTTCCACGTTGCTTAAGAATTTCACGTACTTCAAGGCTTAAACTACGACGCAATTCTACGTCTAAATTAGAAAAAGGTTCATCTAATAAAAGTAGTTGAGGCTCAGGAGCTAACGCGCGGGCCAGAGAGACGCGTTGTTGTTGCCCGCCTGAAAGTTCGTGAGGGTAGCGATTTTTTAAGTGACTAAGCTTAATTAAGCTTAATAGCTCATCTACTTTTTGTTTGGCATTTATCTGCTTGCGTATACCGAAGGCAACGTTTTCAGCAACGGTTAAATGAGGGAAAAGGGCATAGTCTTGGAAAACCATACCAATTCGACGCTTTTCTGTAGCTAGGGTAAAACTCGCTTTGGAAATAACTTTTCCAGCCAAACTAATTTGGCCTTGAGAAATAGGTTCAAAACCAGCTATTGCACGTAATGTAGTAGTTTTACCACAGCCTGATGGACCTAGTAGACAACCAATATCGCCTTGGTTTAGATGTAGATTAAGTTTTTTGACAACCTGTTGATCATCATAACTACAGCTAACATCTTGTAGGTTCAGTAGCAGGCTGGAGTCTTGCATGTTTATTTAAGTCCCGGTGCAATTAATAGCTCAAGTAGTGCTTTTTGTGCGTGCAAGCGGTTTTCTGCTTGCGTCCATACGCCACTACGTGGGTCATCTAGTAAATCATGGCTAATTTCTTCGCCACGGTGGGCAGGTAAACAATGCAGAAAAAGCACTTCGTTATCAGCAAGATCTAGTAGTTCTGGGCTAACTTGATAGTTCTTAAATGCTAGCATACGTGCTTTAGCTTCTTCTTCTTGGCCCATGGAAGCCCAGACGTCTGTGTTAACAAGATGAGCACCTTTTACAGCCTCTTTAGGATCACGAATAATAACGGCATGTTTGCCCGCTTTTGCCATCAAGGTTGGATCAGGATCGAAACCTTCAGGGCAGGCAATATGCAAGGTGAAGTCATACTGCATAGCGGCTTCAATATACGAAGCGCACATATTATTGCCATCGCCAATCCAGACGACAGTTTTACCTTTTATGTTGCCGCGTAATTCGCGATAAGTCATCATATCTGCGAGCAATTGGCAAGGATGATGATCATCGGATAGGCCATTTATTACAGGTACTTTAGAATTAGCCGCAAAATCAGTTAGGGTAGCGTGCGCAAAGGTGCGGATCATAACGCCATCAATCATGCTTGACATAACAATGGCCGAATCACTAATAGGTTCGCCTCGACCTAACTGGGTGTCACGTGGTGAGAGGAATAATGCTTGCCCTCCGAGTTGGATCATACCGGCTTCGAAAGAAATACGAGTGCGTGTAGAGGATTTTTCAAAAATCATTCCAAGAACACGACCTTTGAGCGGTTCATGTGATGTGCCTTGTTGACGCAAAGTCTTAAGCTCTATGCCGCGTTGAATGAGCTGTTGTAGCTCCTCTTTAGAGCAATCAAATAGCGTTAGAAAGTGGCGTACGCTCATCACAAAAACCTTATTTTCTGAAGTGGGAACTAGAACTGTTAGTTAAGCCAGCTAACAGATGGCATGAAAGCGTTTGATCTTATAAGGAAATAGCCACTAGATGCAAATAGCTTGTTTATTTTTGCTAATCTGAGCGTTATGCTCAGCTTTAAGTTAGTATATTGACATAGCCATTATTGGCATTTTTTAAACCGATTTACCGAGGTGAGTTGTGGATATTATTGAAACCATCAAGCAGCAAATCGCTGAAAATACTATTTTGCTTTATATGAAAGGCTCTCCTAATGCACCTCAGTGTGGTTTTTCACAGCGTGCATCACAAGCATTAATGAGCTGTGGCGAGCGTTTTGCTTATGTTGATATTTTGCAAAATCCAGAAATTCGTGCCAATTTACCAGCCTATGCAAACTGGCCGACATTTCCACAATTATGGGTTAATGGTGAACTCGTAGGTGGCTGCGATATCATTCTTGAAATGTACGAAAATGGCGAACTACAGACATTGGTTAAAGAAGCTGCCGCTGCTGCTGAAGCCAAAGCTGATGATGAATAATTAACTATACTGGTAGGTTAATAAAAAGGCGCTCAGTTCATTTGAGCGCCTTTTTGTGTTGCGTTAACTACTTATTGGTGATGATCGCCAACGCGTAGTAATTTCATGCTGTTAGTACCACCAACAGTATGGTAGCTATCACCTTTGGTGAGAATAACCCAGTCACCTTCAGTTACCACATTACGTTTTACTAGCTCATCAACTGCTGCTTGGCTAACCTGATCAACAGGGTAGTCGCTTGGGTCAAATGGAATAGTATAAACGCCACGAAATAACGCAACACGCGCTTGTGTTTCACGTGATGGTGCAAAGGCATAAATGGGCATAGATGAACGAATGCGTGACATCACTAAGGGGGTGTAGCCACTTTCAGTTAATGAAATAATGGCTTTAATACCTGGGAAGTGGTTAGCTGTATACATGGCAGCCATGGCAATGCTTTCATCCCAGCGTTCAAACTGCTGGCCTAGGCGGTGCATTGAGCGGCGCATAATAGGATTTTTTTCGGCACCCAAACAAACGCGATCCATAGCCTTTACCGCTTCTACAGGATAAGAGCCTGCGGCTGTTTCCGCTGAAAGCATTACTGCGTCCGTATAGTCAAGTGCTGCGTTAGCTACGTCAGATACTTCAGCACGTGTTGGCATAGGGTTGTGGATCATAGATTCCATCATTTGCGTTGCTGTGATTACCGCTTTATTGCGGTGACGTGCGGCTGCAATGATTTTCTTTTGAATACCTACAAGTTCGGCATCGCCAATTTCAACAGCAAGATCACCTCGGGCAACCATGACGGCATCGCTCGCGTCAATCAGGCTATGTAATGTATCGTCATCCATTACTGCTTCGGCGCGTTCAATTTTTGACACTAACCAGGCTGTAGAACCCGCTTCATCACGTAAACGGCGAGCCAGATTCATATCTGCAGCGTCACGTGGGAATGAAACAGCTAAGTAATCAAGGTTGAGTTCGGCAGCAAGGCGGATATCTTGTTTGTCTTTATCTGTCAGTGCAGGTGCTGTTAAGCCACCGCCACGGCGATTAATGCCTTTATGGTCAGATAGTGGGCCGCCAACTAAAACACGGCAATGCAGTGAGTCAGCAGAAACTGATTCAACACGCATTTGGATAAGACCGTCATCTAGTAGTAATTCATCGCCTACTTTGCAATCAGTAACGAGATCAGGATAGTCAATGCAAACAATATCCTGATTACCTTGATCTTTAGGATGGGTAGTGGAGAAGGTAAAGTTATCGCCTTCTTTAAGTTGAATACGTTTGTTTGCAAAACGTGCAATACGGATTTTAGGGCCCTGTAGGTCACCTAATAAAGCAACATAACGGCCATGTTTGGCTGCAATACTACGGATTAACTCAGCACGTTCGCGGTGCTCGGCAGGCGTGCCATGAGAAAAGTTCAAACGAGCAACATTAAGGCCGGCAAGAATAAGTTGCTCTAGAACTTCAGGAGAACTACTGGCGGGGCCAATAGTGGCGACAATTTTGGTACGACGCAATGACATGCAATAGCTCCTTTAACTAAGTATTGCTAAGGCTACTACGCTAATGTTACGTAGTCACTGCAAAGCAGTGACTACATGTAAAAAAATAAAAAATTAGCGAGGACGCGCAACTAATAAGTCACAGTCAGTGGATTCAAGAATACGTTCAGCAGTATAACCAATCAAATGAGCTTCAAAGTTACTGCGAGAAACAGCCCCCATAATTAACAGGTCAGTGTTATGTTCTTTTGCAAAGGTAGGGATGATATCTTCTGCAAAGCCTTGTAGTAGATGCCTTTGCTCTTTAGCAACATTAAACTCGTCCATAATTTGATTAAAGCACTCAGCATGGTATTGAGCGTTGCGATTAACATGCTCATCATAAGTGGCTACTAAATCAGCATCAAATAACATGGCACGGGAGATAGGTGCGTAAGTATGCACAAAGTCTGTCGCCATACCATAGCAGTTTTCCAGTGATTGACTTAGCTTTATCAACGCATGGTCTAGTTTCGCTTTGATATCAGTTTGGTGGACTGGATCAATTGCAGTGCAGATTTTTTTACCTTTCCAGTCGTGATCCTCGCGTACCAGCCATAAAGGTACAGGGCACTGGCGAATAAGCTGCCATGAAATGTTACTCATGAACATGCGTTGAAATACGCTATGGCTATGGCCTTCACGAAAGACGATATCAGGTTTTACTTCTTCAATACGTTGCAAGATACCTTTCGAAACCGGTTTACCCCAACGTGCTTCACAAGTGACGCTAAAGCCTTGTTCGCGTAAGGGCTGAGCAAGTTCTTCAAGCCATTTTTTGCGGTTGGTTACAAGAGATGTGCGAGCACGCTCTTGGGCTGGCCCGTCAAAGAAAAAACCACCATCTAAGGCTGAGTTATGTTCGCAAACAAATAACTCAAGGGCGGCGTTATGTTGCTTGGCTACCCAAATAGCTCGTTCTAAGGCAGGCTGTTTGTTTTCGTTAGTAGGATCAATAACCACAAGTAACTGACGTAAATCCATCTTTGCACTCCTTATGCATAGGGCTAAGTCAAGCCGTTTAATGGTTGCATTTATAGTTTACGACTTTATAGATAGAGAGTAAAAGTTAATTCAGTCCTGCTTTTTTCATAGCTAAATATTCAGATATAAGCTCAGGGCCAAGCTGGTTAGGCCGTACATCTAATAGGTGTACACCTTGTTGTTCAATACTTTGTTGAATTTCTGAGCGTTTATTTAAAAAATCAATGGTTCCAGCATAAAGGTTAGCTTGATCTAAAGTTGTTACGGGCTCTGCACTGGCTTTATCTAAAATATTTTCTCGTAAATTAACAAATAACACAGGATGGCGTCTTCGCACACGCTTGAGTGTAGTACTCAGTAGTTGTTGGTCCGCCGAGCGCATATTGGTGAGTACTATAACTAAGCAGCGGCGTTGCTGATGACTTAATAACGTTTCTAAAGCGGCATTATAGTCAGCTGTTTGTAAGCTGGTTTCTAAGTCATACAGGGCGTTCAGTAAAGCTGTTAATTGGCTTGATCCTTTTTTAGGGATTACGCGACGAGGCTCACCAGCAAATGTTTGTAGCCCGACCGCATCACCTTGGCGTAACGCAACATAACTAAGCAATAAACAGGCATTTAAGGCATGATCAAAATGGGATAAGTCGCCATCTTTGCTACGCATAGTACGCCCGCAATCTAGTAAAAAGATCACTTGCTGGTCGCGTTCTTCTTGTAACTCTTTAGTGATAGGTTGCTGTTTTCGCGCAGTAGCATTCCAGTCAATCATCCGTAAGGTATCGCCTTCACGAAACTCACGTAGTTGGTGAAAGTCTGAACCTGCCCCACGACGAGGTTGATTGCGTACACCTAATTGGTTAAGCCAAGAATCTAAGGTTAGTTTGCCGTTAAAGAGACGGGTGAAGTCAGGATACACACGTAGCTCACTTTTGCAGGGCGCCAGATATTTTTGATGCCATAAGCCTAAGCGGCTCAGCCAGCGCAATTCGCAGTAGTTAAAATGATAATGACCTCGTTGCAGTGGACGCAGACGATAGGTAATTTGAGTGTCAAATCCCTGTTCAATTTGTATCATCTGATCTAAAAACTGGCTTTGCATACCTTCTGGAATGTGGTCGTAAACCTGAAGTTTATGATAGAACTTAGCATCTGCTTGGATCGTCAAATGCACATCACTCCAATGAGCGATAGAGCTTTGTAAACTAAGCTGGCGAGTTACTTGGGGGAGCGGCCTATTAAGCAAATTACGCTGATCAATAAACGCTATTATGGCCAGTGCTAATAATGCAAGCCATAACACCCAGCCGAAAGGTTTATAGGCAAGGTCAATCGCCAATGCCAACAGCACTAAAACGCCTGTTGCAAATATTAATCGCCAAGAAGGAATCATAAGCGGGGCGCGTTTACGCGATCTAAAATTTGAGTTAATACGTGCTCGCAGCTAATGCCTTCTAACTCAAGCTCAGCGGCTAGACGTATGCGATGGCGTAACACAGGTGCTACACAGGTTTTGATATCGTCAGGGGTTACAAAACTGCCACCACGCAATAAGGTATGGGCGCGCGCGCAGCGTACTAAGTCAATAGAAGCACGAGGGCCCGCGCCAACGCTAATACCTTGCCATGCTCGTGTTTGACGTACGATTTCAATAGCGTAGTTTACTAACTGTTTATCAATAGTAATGCGGCTAGTGATATGTTGTAGTGCCATGATTTCTACAGCTTTCAGTAGTGGCTTAATTTTTTGCACTTCTAGCATATCTGCACGGAATGAGCGGGTAACTTGTTCTACTAAGTTTACCTCTGCGTCTTGGCTTGGATAGTCCATTAATACTTTGAGCATAAAACGGTCAAGCTGGGCTTCAGGAAGTGGATAGGTTCCTTCTTGCTCAATAGGGTTTTGTGTCGCTAGCACTAAGAAGGGTTTAGGTACAGCCAGTGCACGTCCCTCCATGGATACTTGCTGTTCTTGCATGACTTCTAATAAGGCTGCTTGTGTTTTAGCCGGCGCACGGTTGATTTCATCTGCGAGTAAAAGATTGGTAAAAACAGGGCCACGGCGTAGTTTAAACTGCTGTGTTTGCAAGTCATAAATAACGTGCCCAGTAACATCGCTTGGCATTAGGTCGGGTGTGAATTGAACACGATTAAACTGGCCGCTAAAGCTTTGCGCTAAAGCGCGTACTAATAGCGTTTTACCTAAACCTGGAACGCCTTCTAATAATACGTGGCCACCAGCTAATAAGGCACATAAAACTTGCTCAATAACAGTGTTTTGCCCAATGACTATAGATTTAAGCTGAGCTTGCACCTGTTGAATGAGTTGCGTTGCTTTTTCAATATTTAAATTTGGCTTCTCTGCCTGCATATCACTCATAAGGCATTCCTTAAGGTTTGTAATTGGTTGATATAAGACTCATAGTTCTTAATATTGCTAGCTGTAGGAGGCTGCATAAGTTGTATAATCTGTTGTTCTGGTAGGCGCGTTAGCTTTGACAAAACCTTCCAGCGCTGTTCAGGCTCAAGTAACTTAAAGCCTGTATGGCGTGTGCTAGCAAGGCGCAAAATATCATTCTGTAATTGAATAATCACATTTGACTGGTTGAAATAGCGTAATTGGAAATTACTGCTAGCAGTTAAATGCTCTGCTAGTTGGCGCCTAGGTTTATCTGGCGATGCCAGTAGTGGGCCTAAACGCGTTCCTAAACGCCAACCTAGTAGTGCTAAGAATACTACAGCGGCTAATAAGGTGTAGGGGAAGTGTTTGAGTGCTTTTACCAATAAAGAAGGTGAAACTTCTTTGCGAGGGCTTTTCTGGTGATTCCTCCATAGCAGCACTTCACTATCTTGTGTCAAATACCACACTAACCAAGCATTATCATTTTCCTCGATTTGCAGGTTAGTCCAGATGTCATTATCAGACAGTACGGTGACCATGCCTTTATCAAGCATCATCTGTAACAT
This sequence comes from Pseudomonas sp. F1_0610, assembly GCF_047470865.1. Classification (NCBI taxonomy): domain Bacteria; kingdom Pseudomonadati; phylum Pseudomonadota; class Gammaproteobacteria; order Pseudomonadales; family Pseudomonadaceae; genus Pseudomonas; species Pseudomonas sp. F1_0610. The sequence goes on along the minus strand of NZ_JAZDRH010000005.1, from coordinate 111,109 downwards.
GTGGGTGTTGGAGCTACTATTAGCCCAAGCAAAGGCTAAATTTTTACTGTCGTTTAAGTGATAAACAGGATCAAAGCTAAGATAAGCCGGTGACTGCTCATTTTGTAAATACAGGCGTGTGAGTTGGTCTGTGGCTTTTTTCTCTTTTTGCCTAGAAATAGTTATGCCTAGCTTAGCCAGTGTAAGATCATCCTCATTGGCGGGTAGAATGAGGTGCCCACCTGCTTTTACCCAGTTTAATAGTGGCTCGATATCTTCATTATGCCGCGCACTTTCTCCTGAGAGTAAAATAAGCGTTTTATTTTGATTTTCTTTATTGTAAATGCTGCTGGCGCGTGTGATTTTTTTATATTTCACATTGATTGCAGACAAATAATGTTCTAAAGCTAAAAACCTATTTGTTTTAGCTTCAAACGAATAACCTAGATCTATTTGCTTTTCGGTGTATTCACGATTGAACAAAAATAAAATAAGGAGTGCTATGGCTGTAATAAATATAATTGGTATCAGGTGGTGTTTATTCATTGCTCATCACCTGCACGTTTTTAGTATCATTCCAGCGAGCACATAGCTCGTTAAATACTTGTTGGTCAGGCTGTTTATGACCCCAAGCAACATCAATCCATTGGTTAGTGATTTTTTTAGAAAAAGTATAAAGAGCCTGATTACCAAAAGGGACTAAGCGTAAGATTTCCATTTCTGTATTAGAGCTTTTTAGTGGCAAACGGTGCTCATCTAGTAACCGTAATAAAAAGCCGCGGTATAGAAGACTTAATGCTTGACGAGGTGACTGGGCCCAAAGTTGACGCGCCTGCTCAATAATGTCTTTGGGTAGGTTGTCTGTGGACATATCTAGCCCAAGAATTTGTTGCGGTCGGGTAATAGCTTTAGGGGGTTGATCAAAAGAGGGGGCTTTAAGACTAAAACGCTGAATGCTATCGCGGTAATACCAGAGAATAAAGATCACAATAAGCGCAATAAAGAGCCAAATAAACACGTTAGGAATAGCCGATAGGAAACTGAAGTTGCCGTTATTCTTATACTCTCTAACAGTAGTAATGTTTTTAAAAGGTGGGTTGTTTTTTATTTCTTTAATTTTTTGCTGTGAATCTTCTGTAGTCAGCATTTGCTTAAGCATGCGCGGTTGTTCTACAGGCAGCTCCTCTACAGAAGAAGAGGTAGCAAAGCTATTATCAGCAGTAGTTACGCCCATAAAAACTATAAACAGAAAACAGCCAAGTGTCTTGCTAATGCGCTGTGCCAGCTGCTTAAAGGAAATTTCAATATCCCATGCTTCAAGGTTGCTACGTTGATTTAAATAAAGCGTGAATCCGCATGCAATATAAATAGGTTCAATAAATGCCACAATAATATAGTAAAAAATAATAGATAGGCCTTGATAGACTTTTGTATTGTCAACACCTAAATAGTTATTGATAAAGTTAGATAATATGTCTGCGCTACCTGCTAATTGAAATAATAATGAAAAAAAGCCTGCGAGCAGAATTAGCTCTATCAGCCCTAAACAGCAAGTCAGTAAGTTGGGTGCTGTTTTATTTTGAAAAGACAGTACTTTTAATCTGGTGGCTTGATTCTTACCTGTTAGTTGCTCAAGCTGTAAAACAGGCAAGGTGAAACTGCGATTGCAAAATAGCCGTTGCCAAGTCATACAGGCTAGCCATTCTTTTTTCATTAAGCGAGGGGCTAGTTTAATAGTTTCTTTAATATTTGGTTTTTCCGCAAATATAGCCAAAGATAGGTAGTGCAAGAGCGCTCGGCCTAATAAAGGTTTTACTAACCAGAAAATAGTTAAACCTAATAGTGGGTTAGACCAACTAAATAACAACATAATAACTAAGAAGACAGGAAAGCTAATGCCTAACCAAATAAGCGTTAGAGGGCGTCTGTAGTGTTGTGCTAAGTTAATGCCAAGATCCACAGCTTCTAATGGCTGGCGGGGACGTATGGCTAACTGTATCTTATTTAACTTCATGGGAACGCCCCGCGAAAATAAAATACCAAATAACCAGTGCCCATAGTATTGCGCCCACTGAATACTTAATGCTAGCAGGTAGCCCATTCAAGCCAATGGATGACCAATAGGCTTCAATAACAGCAGCAATAAAAAGGAAGAATGTGGCGCCCCACATTAAAGGAATGCTGTTTTTAGCTTGAATTTTTAATGCACTTACACGGGAATAGCCGCGAGGATGAATAATTGCCCAGCCTAGTTTAAAGCCAGCGGCACCTGCTATAACAATGGCATTTAACTCAAATGGACTGTGGGCGATCACAAAGGTCCAAAAAGGTGTGGCAGTATCATAGAGAGAGAGATAGCCCGCAGTTGTACCAATACTAAGGCCATTAGTGAGTAAAATTAATAAGCTACCAGCGCCAAAAAATAGGCCCATAGCAAAGGTCACAAAACCAATGCCAATATTATTAAAGATATAAAAGCCAAACATCATGAAGTTAGTGTCATGCTCACGCATAGCACCTTTCCCAAGTGTTGAAGAATCTGGGCTGTACATTTGTCGATATTGCTCAAGCTCACTCGCAGATTGAATTTTTAATGCAATGTCAGGGTCCATCATGACTAGAAACATCATTAAGAAAAAACTGCCATAAAAAATTAAACCAGCCCAAAAAATAGCCTTCCATTCTCTACGGAAACTTTGTGGAAAACCAAAAGCAATAAAGTCTAAACTACGTTTAAAAGCATTAGTTTTACGCTGATAGACAAACTGATGACCTTGAGTGGCGAGGTCCTGTAAATAGCTAATTAAAGCAATACTGTAATTGCGTTCTTTAGCCATGGCTAAGTGCGAGCAAATTTCAGTGTACTTGTCGATAAATCGAGGATCAATGGCAACAGATTGCTTTTTCTTATTTAACGCATCTAATTGCAATGAGTACTGATGCCATTGCAGCTGATAACGTTCCGTAAACTGGCTTTGTTTCATGACTGTCCCTGCATATAACGCGCCATGCCTAGTACTTTAATAATAGTTTGGTCATCAGGGCAGTTGAAGTAGTCCGAAAAGTTGCTCGCCAGCTCTACTTGGCGCTCAAATGAAAAATCATTAATACGGTGAGCAAAAGATAAAATAGCTTGCTGCTCACTTGGTGTTAGGCTGACAGGTGGTTTAATAGGCTCAACTTGCGGAATAACATGAGGTATTACGGCAGGCGTTATGTGGACAACTATAGTTCCAGCGGCAAGATCACCTAGGCGTTGAAAGTTTTTATTTGAAAGCAGACTAATAGTTCCTAATGCATAACCAAAAGGCAGCATGTCAACGGCTCGTAAGAGCGTGCGGATAAATGAGCTGCTCCATGTAACATTGGTGCCGTCATCGTGGATAACACGAATTTTATTAAAGCGCTTGCCGGGTGTTTGGCCTTTGCTGAGTACTTCAAAAAGGACCATATAAAACCATGACATTAAAAAATAAAGAATAAGAAGAAAACCTTCGCTAAATTTTGAAAAAGAGCTAAACATAAAAAAAATAATAAAAGGTATGCAGCGAAAGACGGTATCAATCGCAAAAGCATTCATGCGCGGCAATAAGCCAGCCAGCTGAAAGGTAAGATCGACCCCTTCAGGCGTTTCTATAGTGATTTGATTATCAATAAGTGCAGGCTGAGAATGTCTAGACATTATTATACTAATCTATCCTCTGAGGTGTTTAATTCCTTATAAGCAAGCTAAGTATAATCAATTTATGCTATTAAAGGAGTTAAGAATAGTTGATTTTGATCATTAGGTCAGAGATTGAGGTAATAAATGGCAACCATCTTTTGGTATGACTTTGAAAGTACAGGCATTAATCCTAGTGTTGATCGGCCCTTGCAAGTGGCTGGTATTCGTACTAATGAAGCGTTAGAGGAGGTAGGCGAGCCTTTTGAGCTGTATTGTCAACCAAGTGATGATATCCTTCCCCATCCAGTAGCGAGCTTAGTTACTGGGATTACACCAGCTACTTTGATGCAGAAAGGGGTTAGCGAAGCAGAGTTCATAACACGATTAAACCAAGAATTGGCTCGGCCTCAAACCTGTAGTGCAGGTTATAATAGTATTCGGTTTGATGACGAAATGGTGCGCTATACACTGTATCGAAACTTTTTTGATCCCTATGCTCGAGAGTGGCAAGGCGGTAATTCTCGCTGGGATCTTGTTGATGTATTACGTTGTGCTTATGCTTTACGCCCAGAAGGCATCATCTGGCCTGAAGAAAATGGCATTGTTAGTATGAGGCTGGAATTGCTAACTAAGGCAAATGGAATTGCCCATGAAAATGCGCATGATGCTTTGGCTGATGTGCGTGCCACTATTGCTATGGCAAGGTTACTTAAGCAAGCACAGCCCAAACTGTATAATTATTTATATAATTTGCGCCAGAAAGCCCAAGTGCAAAATCGCATTAAACTTATGCAGCCGATTTTGCATGTGTCGGGGCGTTTTGGGGCGGAACGTAGTTATTTAGCCCCTGTAATGCCTTTGGCGTATCATCCAACTAATAAAAATGCAGTGATTGTCTGTGATTTACAGGCGGACCTTTCAGTGTTGCAGGCTTTGTCTGCTGATGAGCTCTCTGAACGTTTGTATACAAGGCATGTAGATTTAAAGGAAGGACAGCTGCCGGTGCCGTTAAAACTGCTACATATTAATAAGTGTCCAGTTGTAGCGCCTTTAAATGTGTTACGTGAGCAAGATAAAGTGCGGCTTGCTTGGAATGAATCGCTTTGGCAGTCTAACGTGCATTACCTATCTAACTTGGCCGGTGTTGCTGAAAAAGTGCAGGCGATTTATGCATCAAATGACCAAGCAGTGTATCCAAATAAAGACCCAGAGCAGCAACTTTATGCCGGCTTTTTAAGTGCGCGTGATCGCGGTCTATGTGAAAAACTTAGGAGTTTAGATCCCGCCACAATAGCCCAGACAAAATGGCCGTTTAGTGATGAGCGTTTGCCAGAGTTGTTATTTCGCTATAGAGCGCGTAATTTTTATTCGACCTTAACCTCAGCTGAGAAGCGTCAATGGCAAGATTATGTTAAGGCAAGATTATTAGATAGTGATTATGCTGCACCTATTACTTTAAGTGCTTATAAAGCCGCCTTGATTGAATTGCCAGTAGAGCAGCAAAAGGCAGTTGTGTTGCAGGACTGGGAAAGTTATATAAATAAATTAATGGAGAAGTATCAGATACCGAATAAATAACAATAAAAAATGCCAGCTTAGCTGGCATTTTTTAATCAAGCTTAGTCGATTAGTTCAACCCAGCCTTCAACTACATCATTGCCGTATTGAGCTTTCCACTCTTTTAGCACTTTGTGATTGCCACCTTTGGTTTCAATTACTTTTTTGCTGTGTGGGTTGGTATAACGTTTAGTGCTGCGTGGCTTGCGAGTAGAGCGAGCTTGTGATTTTGTAGGCGCAGAACTTAGTGCTTGCGGATCAAGAATAGCAATGATGTCACGTAGTGATTTTGAATACTCACCCATTAACGCACGTAGTTTTTCTTCAAACTCAAGCTCTTTTTGTAAGCGTGTGTCTTGTTTTAGGCTTTCTAGACGTTTTTGTAGCTCTTCAATTTCATTTTTGGTGCTACGGAATTCATTAATCAATGACATGGTATATCTCCACAGGAATTTAACTTATAGGACTTAGGGAAATCCATTTATACTTTTCAGTATTAATTTGAGAAAGTAATTCCAAATTTTTACGATTAAAATCTAAACAGTAAAAGAGAGGATCCTTAATATTGAGAAATAATAAACGGATACGGATATTAAGTAAAGTATAAATGACCAACTTATGAAGTTAACCTATTACTAATTTTGTAAATGCTGGAGATTCCTTGTTTGTGGCTATAGGAAGCTTTAAAAGATAAAATCGGTAATAGTGCTGACTAGAAACAAATAGCAGGGTAGAATGCTGGCTTTATTTGTTTTGGAGTCATGCATGCGCACTTTTCGCCTGATAATTGCCTGTCCTGACCGTGTAGGTATCGTTGCCAAGGTCAGTAACTTTCTGGCGACATATAATGGTTGGATTCAGCAAGCTAGTCATCACTCAGATGTTGAGAGTGGTTGGTTTTTTATGCGCCACGAAATTCGTGCCAATTCGTTACCTTTTGATTTAGAAGGCTTTAAGCAGGCATTCTCACCTATAGCTAAAGAATTTTCTATGACTTGGCAGGTGACCGATTCTGCGGTTAAAAAGCGTGTAGTGCTAATGGCAAGTCGAGACTCGCATTGTTTGGCAGACTTACTGCATCGCTGGACGCGAAAAGAGCTAGACTGCGATATTCCATGTGTTATAGCAAACCATGATGATTTACGTAGTATGGTGGAATGGCATGGTATTCCTTTTTTTCACGTGCCAGTTGATCCTAAGAATAAACAGCCTGCATTTGAAGAAGTGAGCCGTTTAATTGACGAGCATGCCGCTGACTGCATAGTGCTGGCGCGCTATATGCAGATTTTTCCACCTGCTTTGTGTGAAAAGTATGCAGGGCGCGTGATCAACATTCACCATAGTTTCTTGCCCTCATTTATTGGTGCAAAACCTTACCATCAAGCGGCTAAACGTGGAGTTAAATTAATTGGTGCGACCTGTCATTATGTGACAGAAGATCTAGATGCTGGCCCTATTATTGAGCAAGAAGTAGCGCGCGTAAGCCACCGAGATACTATTGATGACCTGGTTCGCCAAGGACGTGATGTTGAAAAACTAGCACTGGCCCGAGGTCTACGTTATCACTTAGAGGATCGCGTGCTTATTCATGATAATAAAACGGTTGTATTTGATTAAAGTAAAATGAAAAAAGTGCGCTAGAGTAAGCGCGCTTTTTTGTGTTTAGGGTCTTTGATTTTAATAGTTTCACCTAAAAACTTAGGCTCAACTTTTAAAATACGGTCAGTGATGACTTTAACGCGTGCTAGCTTTTCACGAAGTAGGGTTTTAATGCCATAAAAGGTACCTACATCTTTTGCGTTATAGGCAATAGCATCAATACCTAAATAGTCGGCAATGTAGAGTGCGCGCTGATTGTGAAACTCTTGGGATATAATGATAAAGGAGGTTTGCTGGAAAATAGCACGCATGCGATAGACTGAGTCCAAGGTGCGAAAGCCAGCATAGTCAAGATAAATTCTTTGTTTAGGAATGCCGCGCTGTATAAGGGCCTGTCGCATATCCTCTGGTTCATTATAACGTCTATGGCTATTGTCGCCACTTACAACAATATAGCTGATTTTTTTGGCATGAAATAGTTCTGCAGTGGCATCCATGCGAAACTTAAAATAAGGGTTTTCATAGCCGCTTTTTAAATATTGGGCAGTACCTAAAACCAGCGCTGTTCGATGATAAGGAATATCAGTTATGGAATCATATGTTCTGTTTTCAGCTTGCCATACTATCCAGCGGTCACAGGTAGCAATAATAATGAATAGAAATACAATGCAGAAAAGGCTGATACCTATATATTTTTTCAGTTTACGCCTAAACATGCAATTGTATGCGCTCTATTCGATTTTTAGAAAAAGTTGGGTCAGTAAGTTTTAATCATAGTATCACATAGTAGATTACTAACTATGATTAAATCCTATCAGGTAAGTTTCTTGCCTTAGGCAATCAAACAGTTTTTGGATTTAATCATAGCTAGTCATAAATCTATCAATAATGCTGATAATTAATAGTATATTAAAATCTAAACTATTTTCTTAGCTTCAGCTTCTTTACGTAGTTTTTCCTGTTTACGTAGTTCTATTTTCTCTACTTCGCGTTTGAATGATTTAAGTTGAAGGCTATCTTTTTGTTTCCATGTTCTACGATCTGGCTTTGCTTGATCTTCGTAGGTCAGAATTTCGCCACCATAAATATTTTCAAAACGCTCTTTTTGGCGCTCTAACTCAGCACGCAGTTGATCTTTTGTCACGATGTTACCTGTTTTACATTACTTGTTATGAGTCATATCCAGACAGTTTTTATTATAGTCTGAATAAAAGAAGGAACTATAACTTAACCAAAGTTATATGAAAAAACAAGAAGAAGTTTGTTATCGATTTATAAATTGAATGAAACGTTTTAGACCTTGGGTGGAATATTTCTCTTTATGAAGTGCGAGGTAGAAAGTGCGGGTAAGCTTTTTCATACCTGGTAATTGGATTGGATGAACAATGCCTAATTCAAGCTCATGCAGCACACTTTGTTTGGATACACAGGCAATACCAGCGTTAGCAATCACGGCATGTTTAATTCCTTCAGCATTGCCTATTTCTAGCATCTGCTCAGGTGTTCCAAAGTAAGGTGCAATAAATTGTTCCAGTAAAACACGTGTGCCAGAGCCTTGCTCACGCATTATCCAGCGTTGATGCTGCAAGGTATCAATTGAAATTTTAGTTTGCTGGGCTAAGGGGTGTTTATTTGAGCATATAAAAATTAATTCGTCTTCTTTCCATGGCTGTATACATACATCTGGATGTTGTAGTGGGCCTTCTATAAGTCCAAGATCGAGTTGGAAGTTTGCGACCCACTCCAGAATTTGCTCGCTGTTAGCCACTTTAAGTTGGAGTTGGCTGTTTTTTTCCAACTCAAGAAACTTTGCCATTAAAGGGGGGAGGGCGTATGCACCTATAGTACTACTAGCACCTAGGCGTAAGTTACAAGCCAGATCTTGCTTGAATAAACTTTCAGCTTCCTTGGCGCTAAGTAGTGTTTGTTGAGCAATGGGATAAAACCGCCTGCCATGCTCATTTAAGATTAGACGTTTACCATTTCGGTCAAATAAATGTGTGCCTAGTTGTTGTTCTAGCTCTTTTAACGACATGCTTGCTGCCGCTTGAGAGAGTGCTAAAAAATCACTGGCTTGGGTGACGCTAGTGTGATCAGCAATGGCGGTAAATACGCTAAGTTGACGTAAGGTAATGTGCATATCAGTTTTTCTTATAGTTCCAATAAGAATAATAAGCTTCCTAAATGTTATATGTAGTGAAAGAATTTGGCTATCTTTTCTGGAGTTGAAAAATGTTAAAGATTGCAGACTTTCCTAAAGTACAGCATAGGTTGCTGGTTTTGTTACCAGGTATTTTATGTGCACTAGTGGTTGCTGTTTTAGCTTATGAGTTAAGCCAGTGGCAGTTTTTGAAAAGCAATGGGATAGGTTTATTAACACTTTCAGTATTGCTAGGTTTGGTGTTAGGGAACTTAATGCCGCGTAGTCTACGTTATGTGTTTGAACGGGGTTTTATTTTTTGTAAAAATCCTGTGTTGCGTTTTGGGGTGGCACTTTATGGATTGCGTTTATCTTTAACTCAAGTAGCTGGAGTGGGTGTAAGTGCTGTTGCTGTGGATGCTGCAATTATGTTTACAACTATGTTGAGTACAGTATTGCTGGCGCGCTATGTATTCAAAATGGATCGTGAAGGCGCTTTAGTTATTGGGGCTGGGCATGCTGTTTGTGGTGCTGCTGCTATCTTGGCTTGTAGTGGTGTAATTCGGGCGCGTGATAGTCAAGTAGCCATAGCTATTGCCTGTGTTGTTTTATTTGGTACAGCAACCATGTTGCTTTATCCATGGTTATATCAACTGCAGTTACCGTTTTTCAGTGATCCGCATACGTTTGGTATTTTTACTGGGGCTACTGTACATGAGGTAGCTCAGGTGGTCGCGGTAGGGAATAGCTTGGGAGATGCGGTAATGGAAGCGGCTGTAGTAACTAAGTTGATACGTGTTTTATTATTAGCCCCTTTTATCTTTTTCTTGGGAGCTTGGTTAGCTCGTCAAGATACGGCAGAGAATGATCAACCACGTCAAGGTGTAAAAATTCCTGTCTTTGTTTTAGGCTTTATTTTGTGTTTACTAGTTAATAGCTTCTTACCACTACCTAGTGATATTCAGCACATGGTGCTGCAAGCTGATGAAATTTTATTAGCAACAGCTATGGCAGCTTTAGGTTTAGGTACTAGTGTTATTGCTTTAAAAGAAGCAGGTTTAAAACCTTTGTTATTAGCTTTGTTATTAACACTGCAGTTGATTGTTTTAGGCGCGTTGTTTACATCATTTCTTTGATGGCGCGTTCTTCTTGGATTAACTCACGCTGCCTTGCATCAATTCGAGCCGCTAATGTAAAGTTATTTGCGGCTCGACGTTTAGCCAAGTCGAGTTGCTGAATAGCCTGCTCATATTCACCTACTTTTGCAAAGTACTCTGCACGTGCTTGGTGTAGGCCTATAATATTATTGTTTAAGCCGCGAACCTCAGCCAGCTGTAACCAGATATCTGGATCATTAGGGCGCTTAGCAACGATTTTCTCTAAAACCTGCTCAGTTTCCTGATTTTTCCCTTGCTTAAATAAAATATCAGCTTTGAGTTGTTGCAATGGAAAACTGTTGGGATAGGTAGTGAGCATACGCTGTACTCGGTTGTAAGCTTCATTGGTTTTGTTACTAGCTAAGTCAAGTTCTGCATAAGACAGGTTGTAAATAATATCTTTTGGTTTTTGTTTGAGCAGTATGTCCAAATGCGTGCGTGCTTCGTCAAAACGACCTGATTTAGTTAGTGCTAGAGCTAGCCCGTAACGTGCAGCTTGCGCATTTTTATTTTCACTTAGCTGTGCATTAAAACGTTTTACCGCAACACCTGGTGTTTCCTCAAAGCGTAACATGACGCGCGCGCGCATGAGTTGGTAACGTAAGCTATCTTTGATTCCGTTGGGGCGGTAGAGTTGTTCTGCGCGGCCACGAGCATCCGCAATACGGTTGTCTGTTAATGGGTGCGTAGAAAGAAATTCAGGTGGGCGTTGGTCATAGCGATATAAACGCACTAAGCGTTCAAACATTTCTGGCATTGCCATAGGGTCATAGCCAGCTCGCTCTAAGTTAGTTAGGCCAATACGGTCAGCTTCTTGTTCATGTAGTCGTGAATAGCGTGCTTGGGTTTGGTAAGCTGCGGCTTGCGAACCAACGATGGCTGCCATCCCCGCATCGCCGGCTCCGGCAGCAGCTGCTACAATGCCTGCCAGTAGTGCGGCCATCATAGGTAGTTGCATTCGTTTTTGCGCTTCTACGCCACGGGCGAAGTGGCGTTGTGATAAGTGTGCTAGCTCATGCGCCATAACGGAGGCATATTCAGCTTCAGTTTGTGCATGAAGAAATAAACCGCCATTAACGCCAATGATTCCACCTGGTGCAGCAAAGGCGTTTAGTTGAGGGCTGGCTAGAACAATAAATTCAAGTCGTCGATCTCGTAATTGGCTAGTTTCTGCGAGCCGATAAACGCTTTGTTCAACATATTCTTTTAACAAAGGATCATTGAGTTGGCGTACTTGTCCGCGCAGCATGCTTAGCCAAGCTCTGCCTAGTTTATGTTCTTGTTCAGGTGAAACAATAGCTGAACTGGCGTCACCCAATGCTGGAAGGTCATTTGCAGCAAAGCTAGCCAAGCTGAAAGTACAAGCAAGCGCTAATAATGTAGGGCGTAAAATGTTCATTGCAGGCTAAACTCATCCATAAATCAGGCAGAATAAGATCAATAAGCGTATAACTTTACCAGTCTCTATAGAGCTACTGCTACTATAAGAGGTTCAATTTGTAAGGGGGAAATGCAAATGTGTGACAAATTTGATCAAGAATTAGATGCCCAAGGTTTAGCTTGTCCATTACCACTGTTAAAGACCAAGATGGCACTAAGCCAGATGCAATCGGGCCAAGTTCTGAAGGTGATAGCTACAGATGCTGGTTCTGAGCGAGATATCGCAGCCTTTGCTCGCTTAGCTGGGCATGCTTTATTAAAACAAGAACAGCAAGCAGAGCGTTATTTGCATTGGCTTAAAAAAGCCTAAGCTTGCTGTAGTTTTTGTGCAGCTGCTAATACCTGTGCTACATGTCCTGGTACTTTTACTTTGCGCCATTCTTGCACGAGTATGCCTTCTTTATTGATTAAAAAGGTACTGCGCTCAATACCCATGTGTTCTTTACCGTACATTTTTTTAAGCTTGATTACATCAAATAAGCGGCAGAGTGTTTCTTCAGGGTCACTAATTAGCTCAAAGGCAAAATTATGCTTGGTTTTAAAATTGCTATGAGTACGCAAGCTATCGCGTGAAACACCGAAAATGATGGTATTAGCCTTGTTGAATTGATCATAAGCTGCATTGAAATCTTGCCCTTCTAGCGTACAGCCAGCGGTGTTGTCTTTAGGATAAAAATAAATCACCACTTGTCTGCCTTTTAATTGGCTAAGCTCAATTTGGAGGTCATTGGTCGCTTGTGCGGTAAAGGCTGGAACAGGCTGATTTAAAGTGACCATTCGAGTGTATCCTGTAAAATTAAGTGAGTTGTGGGCGCCAAGGTTCTAAAATAGCATCCAAATTAAGGGTGTCTGCAAAGTCTAAAAATTCATCACGTAGCCAGCTAATATGCATATCTGCAGGTAGTGTAATGGTCAAGGTTGCGTTAAGCATGCGGGTTTGTGTTTGCGGCGCCAGAAAACTGTCATAAGTAATAGTATCTAAGGTAACTTTGTGGTCAATTAGAAATTGACACAGTTCAGGCAAAATATCAGCACGATAAATCGCACTCACATAAATAATATAAGGCAGGGCTTTTTGCTTAAGTTCGGGGTTGACTGTGCGGGAAAACTGTACTTGGCAGTTTTCACGTTTAGCCAGTACAGGCAGATTGGTTTCTAAGCGTGCGAGCGCATCCCAGCTACCACTGACCTGCAAAATTAATGCACAGTAATCATTATGTCGAGTTAAGCGGCTGCTCACAATATTGCAGCGACTTTCTAAACAAGCACGGCAAAGCGCATTGGTAAGCAAAAGGGGGTCATGCCCTAAAGCGCTGATCATTAAATTTTGATCAGAAGAAGACGTAGATGACATGCTGATTTCTCAAGAAAGATAGCAAAAAAGTATAAATCTGTTTCTCACATTACTAAAAGGCAGTATAACGATAATATAGATGCTTGTACTCTTATATAGGCATCAGTAACATTACTTGTCTAAAAAATCACTTGGTAGGAGCAGTTGCATGATAACCGGCAGTATGGTGGCACTAGTCACACCCATGGACCCAGAAGGTGCTCTAGATTGGGATGCTCTAGCAAAGCTGGTAGAGTTTCATATTGAACAGGGTACTGACGCTATTGTGGCGGTAGGTACTTCAGGCGAATCAGCAACACTTAACGTAAGTGAGCACCACGAAGTGATACGTCGTGTGGTACGCCAAGTTAATGGACGTATTCCTGTGATTGCAGGGACTGGTGCTAATTGCACCCGTGAAGCCATTGATTTAACAACCAATGCTAAAGGTGCGGGTGCAGATGCCTGTTTATTAGTGACACCTTACTACAATAAGCCTACTCAAGAAGGCTTGTACCAACACTATAAAGCTATTGCTGAGGCAGTGGATATCCCACAAATTTTATATAACGTGCCTGGCCGTACCGCCTGCGATATGCTGCCAGAAACAGTGATTCGCTTATCAACAGTGAAAAATATTATTGGTATTAAAGAGGCTACAGGTAATTTAGAGCGCGCACGTCAGATTTTAGAAGGTGTGGCTAGCGATTTCTTAGTGTTATCAGGTGATGATGCTAGCGCTTATCAGCTCATGCTAATGGGCGGCAAAGGTAATATTTCAGTGACTGCCAACGTAGCCCCTAAGCAAATGGCGCAACTATGCCGTTTGGCAATGGCCGGTGAGGCGGATCAAGCCAAAGCCTTGAATGATCAGCTAATGCCAGTGCACAATGCTATGTTTATCGAATCAAACCCAATTCCTGTAAAGTGGGCTTTGCATGAAATGGGCTATATTAATACAGGTATTCGGTTACCACTTACACCGCTTGGCGTGCAGAATCGCGCGACCTTGCAAGCAGCTTTACGTCAATGTGGTTTGTTGGCTTAATAGGGGTTTATTACGCATGAAGCGAATTGTAGGAATGTCGTTGTTAGCAGCTACGCTAGCAAGTACCAGTGGATGTGGTTGGATATGGGGCGAGAAAGGGTATTTTCGTGACCGCGGCAATGATTATTTGCAAGCACAGCAAATACCTCCTATGCAAATGCCAGAGGGTGCTCAAAATAAACGCCTAGATCCACTGTTGCCTATTCCACGACATATTCCAGATGCTGATCCTAAAGCAGAAGTGGTGAGTCGTCCGGAACCTATGGCAATTAAAGCAGATGAAAAAATCATTAGCCTGCAAAAAAGTGGTACGACACAATGGTTAATTGCTCAACGCATTCCTGCTGAGATTTGGCCTATCGCTCAACAGTATTTTGAAGAAAGCGGTTTAAGTATTGTTGCAGAACGACCACAAACTGGTGAGTTCATGACGGCTTGGAGTAAGGCAGAGCGTTTTTCTGCTTCTTTAGCTGAACGTACTCTAGGGTTGGGGGCTAGTGAGGTACGGGTTTTAGTACGTATAGAACCAGGTGTGCAACGCAACACCAGTGAAATTTTCCTAATTACACAAGTGCGACCTGTAGGCAGTACTTTAGAGCAAGCTTGGCAGCAAGAGCCAGGAGTAACAACTCTTGATAATGCACTGATTGAAGATTTTCGTCTAAATCTAGAGCAAAGCATGATCAAAGGGGGCTCTGTTTCTTTAGCTGCTAGCGCTATATTTGATGCGCCAAGTCGTGTACAGCTGTTAGAAGCCCAGGGCCAGCCTTATTTGAAATTAGATGCTAACTTTGATCGGGCTTGGTCAAGCTTAGGGCGTGCTTTAGATAGTGCTAATATTCGAGTTGATGACTTAAATCGCTCAACAGGCAGTTATTTTATTGATGTTGGCCAAGGCAAAAAAACTGAAAAGCCCGGCTTTTTTAAGCGTTTATTTAGCTCAAATAATCCAGAGAAAAAAGCACAGCGTTATATATTGCAAGTGGCAGGGCAAGATCGCCACGTTAATGTCACTGTGCTGACCTTAGACAGCCAACCAGCGGCTAAGGAAAATGCAGTTAAAGTATTACAGCGTTTACAAAATAGCTTAAACTAAGCGCTGAATGATGCGATGAAATGCAGGCGAAACCTAAGGTTTCGCCTGTTTTGTTTAAAAAACACAGGAATTCTTCATGAGCAGCTCAAGCAGGTTAAGTTTGAAAAAACTTTATTCTGGCAAAGTGCGAGATCTTTATGAGATTGATGACAAACGTATGCTAATGGTAGCCAGTGACAGGCTCTCAGCATTTGATGTTATCTTGTCTGAGCCTATTCCAGATAAAGGCAAAATCTTAACAGCTATTTCTAATTTTTGGTTTGAAAAACTTAAAGATCTTGTGCCAAACCACTTTACGGGTGATCAAGTTGAAGCTGTTGTTTCTGGCGCAGAATTGCCTTTGGTGGAAGGGCGCTCAGTAGTAGCTAAACGGTTAAAGCCTGTGGCGGTTGAAGCTATTGTACGTGGCTACTTAGTAGGCTCAGGCTGGAAAGAGTATCAAGTAACTGGCACGGTTTGTGGGATTCAGTTACCTGCTGGCTTAAAAGAAGCGAGCAAACTACCAGAGCCTATTTTTACACCATCTACTAAAGCTGCTGTTGGCGATCATGACGAAAATATTTCTTTTGAACGCTGCCAAGAAATTATTGGCGCTGAGCTTGCGGAGCAAGTAAAGCAGGTCTCTATTGCGCTGTATAAAGCCGCTGTTGAGTACGCAGCTACTCGTGGCATTATTATTGCGGATACTAAATTTGAGTTTGGGCTTGATGAACAGGGCACTTTAACCTTAATGGACGAAGTATTAACACCTGACTCAAGCCGTTTTTGGCCAGCAGATAGTTACCAAGAGGGTACCAATCCACCTAGTTTTGACAAACAATTCGTGCGAGACTGGTTGGAGGCCAGTGGCTGGAATAAGCAAGCACCAGCACCAGAAGTTCCTTTAGATGTACGCCAAAAAACAGCAGACAAATACCGAGAAGCGTTAGTGCGTTTAACAAACTGATTTTGCACTGTACTCAAACCTGGCCAAATGTAATGTTGGTCAGGTTTTTTTGTATGTGAAAAAATTATATAAAGTTAATATATTTTTAGAACTTAGGACTTGTGCACACTAAAAAAACTAACAAACCACTTGACAATAAAAATAATTAGATGAAATTGATTTTATTTCTTGACTTTGTAAGTTGTTGATTTTAAAAGATATTTCTAATTGATGAAAAATTCATCAGTTTAAGCTAAAGCCCCATAGTATCAAGCATTGCGAATCAAAAAAAAGACTTGATAACAGACTTATCCACAGAATATGTGGATTAATTGCGGCGAGTCAGATGCTATTTGTGGTTCAGGCATTATTCACAAGTTTGGTTGTAAAAAAGGCTAGCCCTGTGAAATGACTAGCCTTAAATCACAGGTTACTTTTGTATGAATTGAGGGGCTGAAGGCATGTTAACTTCGGTTGATTTTTTCGGCGCCAACACAAGAGCTACACCATCAACGACCATTTCATTGTTTTGATTAAGTACACGTGTGGCAATGCGCACTCGGTTTTTGGGTAGTTTTTCTAGAACTTCAAGTTCAACGGTTAAGCTGTCTCCTAGTTTAACTGGGCGCGTGAAGGTTAGCTCTTGACCTAAGTAAATGCTGCCAGGGCCAGGTAGATTGCACGCAATGGCAGCGCTAATTAGCGCGCCACTGAACATGCCATGGGCAATACGTTCTTTAAACATTGTTGTTGCTGCATATTGCTCATCTAGATGAACTGGGTTGCAATCACCAGATACGGCAGCAAAGAGCAGAATATCTTGTTCTGTAACCTGCTTGGTTTGCTGCGCCTTTTGTCCTATTGAGAGGTCATCGTATGCAAAGCTCGATACGGTTGTCATTAAATTGCTCCAAGTTTATTAAATTGCGGTATTTACCATTAAAATGCTTTTGATATTTAATGGCGCATAGCTTTAGCTTGCGGTGTGTCAGCGTATAATTATGTGCGTTACTATAGATTAAATCAGGTTGAAGTGCAGGTGTAAGCCTGTAACTTGATTGGAATTGCTCAAATCAGCTTGGTCTTGATACTAAATCTTTTTCTCGCGTGCTAAATATGACTAAAGTTAGAGGTTTGGTTGCTAGTTTGCTGGATTTAAAGCTGATAATCTTTCTTGGCTCGTTTATCTCTATTGTGAAGAAAGCGAATTAAGATAATAAGACCCTTTGAAGGGGAAGATATAAGCTGTTGCTTAGGAGTTGGCTGCATGATTGAAAATTTCTGGAAGGATAAATACCCTGAAGGCGTTCCATCCGAGATAGATGCTGATGAATACCCCAATATCCTAGCGGTGTTGACTGAATCTTGTCAGCGCTATGCGGACAAACCAGCATTTACTAACTTAGGTACGACTATTACCTACGGTGACCTGTATCGCTTATCAGGTGATTTTGCAGCATGGATTCAAAATCATACTGAGCTACAGCCAGGCGATCGTATTGCCATTCAACTGCCTAACGTTTTGCAATACCCTGTAGTGGTGTTTGGTGCAATGCGGGCTGGCTTAATTGTAGTGAATACGAATCCTTTATATACGCCGCATGAGTTAGAGCATCAATTTAATGACTCTGGTGCCAAAGCCTTAGTTTGCTTGGCTAATATGGCGCATATTGCAGAAAAAGTATTATCTAAAACTTCAGTTAAGACCGTCATCATTACAGAGGTAGCTGACTTATTACCTAGCTTAAAGCGCTTTGTGATTAACTCAGTGGTGAAATATGTAAAGAAAATGGTACCTGCTTATCATATTCAAGGCGCACTGAGCCTGCGTGATGTGTTAGCACTTGGTGCCAAGAAAATAGCACGCAATGTTGAACCTCAGGCAAATGATGTAGCGGTGCTCCAATATACAGGTGGTACTACTGGTGTGGCTAAAGGGGCAATGCTATCGCACCGTAACTTGATTGCCAATATGCAACAAGCTAAAGCCGTTATGGGAAGCTATTTAAAGCCAGGGCAGGAAATAATTGTTGCTCCATTGCCGCTATATCATATTTACGCCTTCACTATTCACTGTATGGCAATGATGATCACAGGTAATGAAAACCTATTGATTACCAATCCTCGTGATTTGAACAGTACTATTAATGACTTATCTAAAAAACGTTTTACAGGTTTTGTAGGGTTAAATACCTTATTTGTGGGGTTGTGTAATAACGAGAAATTTAGAGCGCTAGATTTTTCAGGATTAAAACTTACGCTATCTGGTGGTATGGCACTGCAAATTGCAACGGCTGAGCGCTGGGAACAAGTGACAGGTGCGAAAATCTGTGAAGGTTTTGGTATGACTGAAACCAGCCCTATTGTATCGGTAAACCCCTTGCAGAAAATACGTCTTGGTACTATTGGACTGCCTGTCCCGTCGACGCTGTGTAAGGTGATTGATGAAGAGGGCAACGAGTTACCTTTAGGTGAAGCAGGTGAGCTTTGCGTTAAAGGGCCGCAGGTCATGCTAGGTTATTGGAATAATCAAAAAGCAACTGACGATGTGATAGATGCTGATGGTTGGCTCAAATCTGGTGATATTGCCAAAATTGATGAAGAAGGCTACTTACGTATTGTCGATCGTAAGAAAGACATGATTGTAGTGTCTGGGTTTAATGTTTATCCCAATGAAGTTGAAGATGTTTTAGCGCAGTTGCCAGGTGTTCTGCAATGTGCTGCTATTGGTATTCCAAGTGAAAAAACAGGGGAAGCTGTTAAGGTCTTTATTGCACTAAAACCGGGCGTAACCTTGACAGAAGATGAAATTATCAAACACATGCGAGCTAGCCTAACCAGCTATAAAGTAGCGCGTATTATTGAGTTTAGGGATGAATTGCCAACAACTAACGTGGGTAAAATTCTGCGACGTCAATTGCGAGATGAAGAGCTAAAAAAGCTAAATAACGCTTAATAAATCGTAGTGGCTCACGAAAGCCGAGTTAAGTTAATTAGCTCGGCTTTTTTATTGCTAGAATAAATTTAATTATTAATAGTGAAGTTGGAATATGAGCAATAAAGAAAGTTATTTTGCTATGGCGCAAGGTGAGGCAGAACCAGCAATTTCTGAAATCTATGCTTTTAGTAATACCGCTCTCTCTATTTTAGAAATTGAGGAGCGATTAAATGAACAAAATATATTTACTGACTTAGAAATAGACTACGATGAAGACGATGAACAAAGTTTTATGCTGCGTTGCAGTCTTGATGAGGATAGATTACTTTTTCGCATCTTAATACGTGATCAAGATCCCTCAGAGATCGATTTTACGCCGTATTACGCTACTATCCTATTTCTTCAGAGCTTATAGGGCAAGTGAATATAGCTCCTAGCTTACTGTGTGTGGAAAGCATGTTCACAGTTGAGCCTTTACGTAACTTTCGTTGTCAACTGCAAATGCTTCAATTATTACTGCCCAGTATAGTCTTGGGCGTTGATGAGTCTGCTGGTGGGCGTGTATTTACCAAAGAATGGTTAAATTTCCAATTAGAAGAAAACCTATTGCCTAGTGTAGATAGTCTCTATGTCATTCATGCTATTTATGACAGCGAGGAAGATCCACCGAGTAAATTCTGGTTTCACACTCATGGCTTGCTGCGTTGCGGTATGCCTGAGGTTGATCTTATTTTCCCGCACTCGCTGGGTGATTACTACGGCATAGATTCATTGATTCATGCGTTTGTTGGCAAATGTTTAAACGAAGGTAAAGTCATTTTTAATGAGCCTGTGGTTTGCGGACAAACTGAAGAAGCTTATCAGTATCTTGTTGCTTTGCCTTTTGAAGAAGGTATTCGCCATATTCAGCAAAAAACCTTAATCAGTGATTTGCCCGATTTAAAAGATATGCACTTTGACTTAGAAGGCGCGCCCGAAGGTGAGTTTTTAGGCGATAAAGCAGACCGTGATGAATACCATCAACATCCAAGCTGCGTACTCTTTAAAACCACAGAAGAAGAGCAAGTCATGGAAACCTTCTTTGCAGGTTACGGCGAAAATAAAAGCACTGTGTTCTATCGCCCTAATAGCGAAACTGACATGATGTCGCTGAAAGCACAGTTGCGTTGGAGCTATTTTGAAAATCTTTTCATTGAATATGGGCAACCCAAAAAACAAGGGCTTTTAGGTAAACTACTCAATAGCAAAAAAACAGGTGCTGAATTTGGTTTTATGATTAAGTGTGGCATTCCTGTGGAAGAAGATGATGGACGTGAGCATATGTGGTTTATTCCTCGAGAAATGAATGGAAACAGTTTTCAGGGGGAACTGATTAATACACCATTTTTTGTAAAAAATATGAAAAATGGGGGGATTTACTCGTTAACTAATGAGCAAATTACCGACTGGACTGTTTATCATGACGGCGAGCAATACACGCCTGACACTATTTACAAACTGTTAAGTCAGAGTAAAAGAGTACATTGATAGCCTTTTTCTAATAGTCTTTGTAGATGGTGTACTGCTATTGGTATCACAAGCGACACTGCTAAAGCGTTAAGTGTTGTTTGTGAGAAGGTTGTTAATGAGTTTTAGATACTCTAAAAATATTCAAAATGAATTTTATTTTTCTTGGTGTTTTTTAACTAACTTAAGCGTCAATCTTTCCTGTCTTTAGTCGCACTATCTTAGTGAGGCAATTCAATTATGTGGCCTTTCTAGCACACTCAGAAAGGGGTTGGTTATTCAGTGGCCTGTAAACACTATTGTAGAGTGTCGTCATGATTTTCTTTTGTACGAGGCTTGGATTGGTGATTTTAAATCACTACTGATTCAAGCATTTATTTCTAAACTTAGTCTTTAAGCGTGCAACAAAAGTATTTTGCCTAGCGCACTAAAACTGAAGGGTAATTTTTATTCTTGCTCTATAAAGAATTGCGTTATTGGTATGTTGAGGCCTGTTGTGACCGATATTAGAGGGAAAGATCGCTAACAAGAAGTTAGAAACCTATATTATTAGATAGATCAATATAAATTTTTGGGTAAATTAATGGTGAGGTGTTTATTAGTTCACTATTAGTCTAATAGGACCATTTCTTAAGAGATTGATGTGTCACCATGGTATTTGGCAAGACTAAGATGGGCTGGGGTATTAAAAGAAAAGCATAATATAATCCCAGGCTAGGTGCCAAGTGTAGGTTGTTTTTTGTAAAACAGTTGATAGATAACATTAGTATTTAATGTTCCATTGCTTTGGCAGTGTGTACTGTGTTGAAAAATTAAAGATAAGCTGCCTAAGCTAATAGATACGTATTACAATAGATGTATTACACACTTAAGCCGTTAGCACGAGGTTTAAGATAACTAAAAAATGTGAAACCTGTGCTTTCGCATGCTGATACAACGAAGTTATTGAATGTCTGAACACGTCTCTATAAATCAACTGTTGAATAATTTAGATCAAGCGACAACAGTTGATCGTTATCCATTACGCCGCCAACTGCTGCAATTGAAAAAGCACTTTGATGAGTCTGCATTAGCCAAAACCCTAGCTCGTTTTGAGCGCTCTTGTGCGCAAGTTAAAGCGCGTAAAGTCAGTATTCCTGCCATAGGTTACGACAATAATCTGCCCATTGCTGAGCGCCGAGATGAAATTATGGCGCTCATTAAAAAGCACCAAGTAGTGGTTATTGCAGGGGAAACAGGTTCAGGTAAAACCACCCAGCTACCTAAGATGTGTTTAGAGCTAGGTCGTGGTACCCAAGGTTTAATTGGTCATACTCAGCCACGGCGTTTAGCGGCACGTAGCGTAGCGACACGCATTGCGCAAGAGTTAAATTCGCCACTGGGTGAGCTTATTGGGTATCAAGTTAGGTTTGAAGATCAAAGCACTGATCAGAGCTTAATTAAGCTGATGACTGATGGCATCTTGCTGGCTGAAACACGTAATGACCGTTTTTTATCGCGTTATGACACACTTATTATTGATGAAGCCCATGAGCGTAGTTTAAATATTGACTTTTTACTGGGCTATATTAAAACCATTTTGCCCAAACGTCCTGATTTAAAAGTCATTATTACCTCAGCCACTATCGACTTAGAACGTTTTTCTAAACACTTTGATAATGCGCCTGTGATTGAGGTTTCAGGCCGTACTTATCCTGTTGAAACCTGGTATCGCCCGCTGTTAGGTTCGCGTAATGAAGATGGCGAAATTGAAGATGAAGATATTAGTGCAGAGCAGGGTATCTTAAATGCTCTAGCCGAGTTGGAAAGCTATGAGCGTAGTGCGCAAAAGTTGCCAGGTGATGTACTGATTTTTTTCCCAGGCGAGCGAGAGATTCGTGAATGTGCAGATGTGCTACGTAAAGCACAGCTTAAACATGTGGAAGTATTGCCGCTTTATGCGCGGCTTTCTCCCAGCGAACAACAGAAAATTTTTCAGCCACGCCCCGCTCGAAAAATTGTGTTAGCGACTAACGTGGCAGAAACCTCATTAACAGTGCCAGGTATTCGTTATGTGATTGATACAGGCACGGCACGTATTAGTCGCTACAGCTATCGCTCTAAAGTACAGCGTTTGCCAATTGAGGCAATTTCCCAAGCCAGTGCAAATCAGCGCCAAGGGCGTTGTGGTCGGGTAGAAGCTGGGATTTGTGTGCGTTTATACAGTCAGGAAGATTTTAACAATCGGCCGCAGTTTACTGATCCAGAAATTTTACGCACCAACTTAGCGGCTGTTATTTTGCAAATGTTGACGCTTCGTTTAGGTGCAATTGATCAATTTCCATTTATTGAGCCACCAGAAGGCAAAGCTATTAGCGATGGCTTTAATTTGCTGCAAGAGCTGGGTGCTGTTACGCGAGAAAGCCACCTAACACCGATTGGGCAAAAGTTGGCGCAATTGCCCATTGATCCCCGTTTAGGGCGGATGTTGCTTGAGGCCGAGACGCAAGCGAGTTTAAGTGAAGCGTTAATTGTGATTAGCGCACTCTCAGTGCAAGATGTTCGTGAACGTCCATTAGAAAAGCAGCAAGCAGCTGACCAAGCGCATGCGCAGTGGAAAGACCCTGATTCAGACTTTGCAGCATTAGTGAACCTATGGCGAGGATTAGATGAGCAACGCCAAGCGCTAGGCGCTAATGCGCTACGTAATTGGTGTAGAAAAAACTTTATTCACTATTTACGTTATCGCGAATGGCGAGATGCGCATCGCCAACTGACATTAATTTGTCGTGAATTAAAACTGAGTTTTAACCAGCAAGATTGCAATTATGATGCTTTACACAAAGCTTTACTGGCAGGTTTATTAAGCCATATCGGGCAAAAGTCGGAAGACAATGATTACCTTGGTGCTCGCCAGCGACGTTTTGTTATCCATCCCTCTAGCGTACTTGGGAAAAAGAAACCGCAGTGGTTAATGGCTGCTGAATTGGTAGAAACGTCACGATTGTTTGCACGTATGGTAGCGCGTATTGATGTGGAGTGGATTGAGCCATTAGCCGCGCATTTGGTGAAACGTAACTACTTAGAACCGCATTGGGAAAAGCGCCGAGGGCAAGTAGTAGCCTATGAGCAAGTAACCTTATATGGCTTAATCGTAGTAGCGCGTCGTGCTTTGCATTATGGGCCGTTTGATCCTAAAACCAGCCGTGATTTATTTATTCGTGAAGCTTTGGTTGCAGGGGATATTCAAAGTAGGGCTCAGTGTTTAAAAGCCAATCGTGAATTATTAAAGCAGATTGATGAGTTAGAAGCTAAAGCTCGACGCCGTGACATTTTGGCGGATGATGAAGTGCTATACAGTTATTATGATGCACAAATCCCAGAAGATATTTATCAAACCGCAAGTTTTGATAAATGGTATAAGCGCCAGAGCCAGCAGCAGCCTAACCTACTGTTAATGACAGAAGCTGATGTTCTCGCACGAGATGCCAGTGACGTTACCGCCAATCAATACCCAGATTTTCTTC
Source organism: Pseudomonas sp. F1_0610 (assembly GCF_047470865.1). Taxonomy (NCBI): domain Bacteria; kingdom Pseudomonadati; phylum Pseudomonadota; class Gammaproteobacteria; order Pseudomonadales; family Pseudomonadaceae; genus Pseudomonas; species Pseudomonas sp. F1_0610. The sequence continues at coordinate 87,221 of NZ_JAZDRH010000005.1, read as the reverse complement.
AGTTAGGCGATTTGCGTTTGCCATTAAGCTATCACTTTGAGCCAAAGCATACACGAGACGGTGTTACGCTCAAAGTACCTGCGCCTTTATTGGCACAATTAAACAATGAGCGTTTAGATTGGTTAGTGGCAGGTTTACTGCGTGAGCGTTGTATTGCGTTAGTACGTAACCTACCAAAGGCTGTGCGGAAAAACTTTGTACCTGTACCTGATTTTGTTGATGCAGCATTGGAAAAAATAGTCTTTGCTCAGGGCGTTTTAACCCAAGCCTTAGGCCATGAATTATTACGTATGACAGGTGTGCGCGTAGCCGAAGAGGCTTGGCAGGAAGCTAGCCAGCAACTAGATGCACATTTAAAAATGAATATTGCAGTAGTGGATGCACAAGGTAAGTTGCTCGGAGAGGGACGTGATTTAACTGAGTTAAATGCACGCTTCTCAGGTGTTAGCCAAGTCACATTGGAGCAATTAACGCCGAAAACAGAAGCACAAAGCGTGCAAGTACATTGTTTTTCTGTGCCTGAAGTAGCCAAGCAAAGCATTGCAGGTATGAGCATAACGGTATATCCAGCTTTGTTGGATGAGCAGGGCGAAGTAAAAGAAAGCCGTTTTTCTACCCAAGCCGAAGCGGGTTATCAGCATCGTCGCGCCTTGCAGCGCTTGTTACTCCAAGAATTAAACGAAACGGCTAAATATTTGCGTGCTAACCTACGTGATATTACCCAAGCTGGTATGCTGTATCGTGATATGGGCCGAGTAGAAGCCTTAACAGAGGATATTCTATTAGCTAGCGTTGATGCGTGTATGTTATCTAATCTAGCGTCGCTTCCTCGTACAACAGAACAGCTCAAAGCGGTGGCAGAGCAAGGGCGGGGTGTTTGGGCGGATACAGCACAACAACTATGCAAACAGGTATTAGCGATCTTAAAACAATGGCATGATCTACAAAAACGCCTAAAAGGACGCATTGATTTAAGTTTGGCCTTTGCACTAAATGATATTAAAAGCCAGTTGTCTGCGTTGGTCTATGCTGGCTTTGTACGTGATGTGCCTAGCCAATGGTTGGCAGAATATCCACGTTATTTAAAAGCACTGGCTCAGCGCCTAGACAACCTAGCACGCCAATTGCAAAAAGATAAAGTTTGGACATTAGAGATACAAAACTACTGGGAAAAGTATCAGGCACGTTTAGCTAAGCATCAAAATGAAGGTAAACATGATCCTGAGTTAGTCTTGTACCGTTGGATGCTAGAAGAATATCGTGTATCACTGTTCGCGCAGCAATTAGGCACAAAAATGCCAGTGTCTGATAAACGCTTGGCTAAACAATGGTCGCAAGTAAGTGAGTAAATCACATAAAGTTAGTAGCTCTGGCTGCTAACTTTTTTGTCATAACAACTCGTTTCTCAGGCTTTTTAGAGTAATTAACAATGCTAATAGACGGTAGAATGTGATGAAGAAAATCTGCATTAGAATAGCGGGCCATACCGCAGCTGCTTGTCTTCAAACATTACTGGATAAAGGTTACAGAGTTACTGTAGAAGCTTGTTTTTAGGCGGATAATGAAGCGTACGCATATGACTGGAATGCAGAAAAAGACAACGTGTTTTTCAGTGCAACCTGTCCAGAGGAGCTGCTAGGTTTGGTGTCCATGTGGGAAGTACGAGGAAACGCTTGGACAACTACTGAAAATGAGAGAAATGTCTACCAAGCGCTTATTGAGAACGCCCCTGTATTTGATAGTAATGGCAATCAAATAGAGTTTGCTTAAGTATTTTCAACAGCATAAAACAGCAGCAAGTATTAGATAGGTGTATCTATAAAAAACCGATAACACTAGTGTAGTTATCGGTTTTTTTGTTGTATACAAAGGTTAGGTAAATTCTACTGACCTTTTAGTTTTTTACCGTCAACTGTGCCTTCTTGCAGCACAATTTGGTATTCCTTGCCATCTTTCTCAACTTGTACAAGCTGAACAAGGATGTAGTCCCAGCCTTTATCTTTAGCAAACCACATACTGGTTTTACGCTGCGATTGATCAGGCTCACGCACACGTTCAACTTTTATCGCTTCAACTTTACCTACTTTGGTGGTTACTGTTTCGCTACCTAGCACACGAAAATCGTAAACCTCTAAATCATCGCCATCTAATACGTTGTAGCTCATGCTGGTTTTTCCAGCCGCGACATCTTCTTGCAAGGCGATTTGATAGGTAGATTTATCCAGTGTGCCTGACGGAAGGGTTACATTGATCTCTTTTTTACGATCAATGCCCGTAGCACGTTTGGCTTGCCAGTCAAAGTTTTGTTTAACCACTTTTGATGAACCTAAACCGCTACGCTCATAACGATATGATAAGGGTACAAAGGTACTGCTTTTTTGTTCGAAGGTACTTTTCTCTGTCAAACTAGCCAGCATCATGGCGGCATTGAAGTTTAGTTTCCAGTTATTACCTTCTTTAGTTAAGCTACGTTCAGCCGTACCACTAAAAGGTAGTTGTGTAAAATCAGCAGTATAGCTGGCAAAGAAAGGTTTTAATGGCTCGGCAATAGCTGTCGTTGAGGCAAAAACGAGGCTTAGCGTTGTAGCTAGTAGCACATGGCGCATTTAGATCTCCTTATTATAAAGAGTGTGACCTGTCACTGGTAATAGCTCACCATCCAAACTAGCGCCTTGGGCTGTTAGCTGCAAGCGTTGTTGTGCAAACCACTGGATAGCCATTGGATAGATTTGGTGTTCTAGTAAGTGCACACGTTGCGCTAGGGTGTTGGCGGTGTCTGTCGATTTTATATCTAACTTAGCCTGTATGACTACAGGTCCGCCATCAAGTTCGGCCGTTACAAAATGTACGCTGCAACCATGCTGTGCATCACCTTCTTCTAAAGCACGGGCATGTGTATTTAAGCCTTTGTGCTTAGGCAGAAGCGAAGGGTGGATATTAAATAAACGCCCCGTGTAATGTTCAGTAAATACAGGCGTTAAAATGCGCATAAAGCCAGCTAAGACAACAAGGTCAGGCTGGTATTGGTCGATGCAGTGAACAAGCGCTTGATCAAAAGCTTCACGTCCAGCGTAGTCTTTATGGTTAAGGATATGTGTTGGAATGTCCGCACTTTGGGCGCGGACGAGACCATAGGCATCAGCCTTGTTGCTGATAACAGCGCTCACTTGAATGGTTGCGCTGTTTTTGGTGGCATCAATAATGGCTTGTAGATTGCTCCCAGAGCCAGAAATTAACACCACAAGCTTACAGGTGGTTTGTGCACGCATTAGTGTGATTTTAGGTTGTTTAGTACAACAGGTTGCTCACTGTCAGTAGCAACAATTTTACCAATGATCCAAGGCGCTTCGCCTTGCGCACGTAGATGCTCAAGTGCGAGCTCAGCTTTGTCTTGGGCTACGCAGATAATCATGCCTACGCCACAGTTAAGTACGCGGTGCATTTCTACTTCATCAACATTGCCTTGCTCTTGTAACCAGTCAAAAACAGCAGGGCGCTCCCAGCTAGCAATATCTAACACTGCTTGGGTATTAGCCGGCAGTACGCGAGGGATATTTTCAATCAAGCCACCACCTGTGATATGGGCCATTGCATGCACAGCCCCCGTTTCTTTAATGAGGCTTAATAATGGTTTTACGTAAATACGCGTTGGCGCCATGAGCAGATCAGATAATGCTTTACCATTGATCTTTTGGCTGCTTACATCAGCTCCGCTGACTTCAATAATTTTGCGAATTAATGAGTAGCCATTAGAGTGAGGACCAGAAGAAGGTAGCGCAAGAATTACGTCTCCTGCCTGTACTTTACTACCATCAATAATTTCGCTTTTTTCTACCACGCCTACGCAAAAGCCAGCTAGATCGTAATCTTCACCATGATACATACCTGGCATTTCGGCCGTTTCGCCACCCACTAAGGAACAACCGGCTTGTTCACAGCCCTCACCAATGCCGGTTACAACACGTGCTGCAATGTCAACATTGAGTTTGCCAGTGGCGTAGTAGTCTAGGAAAAACAGAGGTTCTGCACCGCTAACAACAAGATCATTAACACACATAGCAACAAGGTCAATGCCAATACTATCGTGCTTTTCTAAGTCCATTGCTAAGCGTAACTTAGTGCCAACACCGTCAGTGCCTGAAACTAATACAGGTTGGCGATAACCTTCAGGGATTTCGCATAATGCGCCAAAACCACCGAGGCCGCCCATTACTTCTGGACGTGCAGTACGTTTAGATACGCCTTTAATGCGTTCAACTAAAGCTTCGCCTGCGTCGATATCTACACCGGCGTCCTTATAGCTAAGGGAAGGTTGCTTGTTGCTCATGAATCGGGCCTTTGCAAGAAGTGCGAGAAAGTGCGCAATTTTAACAGGAATTCAGTCAATCAGCCATCTGCAAAACGCCTGTTAACAGTAAAAGCTTATAGTTCGACGCGCATGGGGTTTAACCCTAGGTTTCTATAATAGCGAAAATGGTCGCGGCACTGCTCTAATAATGAGGGTTCTTGATTGACAATTTCTATGATTCTTGAGAAATGTTGATGTTCTTCGCAAGGTGAAGGATGCAGATTAATCAATAAGCCATTTTTAGCTAAAGGTTGTTGTTCAATACCAATAATGACTGGAGAGGATAGCGAGTCTTGCGCCAAACAATGCGGTACGAAAGTGTCCTGACGAAATGTCCACAGACGCTGATCCAGATCGCTGCATTGTGCAGTATCTTGAGCGCGAATAAAGACTGGCATACCACTACGCCAGCCTTTAAGTGCCAAGCGGCAAGCCGTATGTAAACGGTCTGCCATGGCTTGGCTTGGGAGTACGTAAAACTCTACTCTCACAAGGTTTGATCCAATAAATATTGCATTAATAGTGGAACCGGGCGGCCTGTAGCGCCTTTTTTCTCGCCGCTGGTCCATGCCGTACCAGCCACATCAAGATGAGCCCAAGGATACGCTTTGGCAAAGCGTGATAAGAAACAGCCCGCCGTAATGGTGCCACCAAAGCGACCGCCAATATTGCCCATATCGGCAAAAGGGCTATCCAACTGTTCTTGGTAGACATCAAATAAAGGTAGTTGCCACGCACGGTCATCTGCGTTGTTACCGGCTTTTAATAGCTGTTCAATTAAGTTTTGATCGTTGCCCATTAAACCGCTGGTTTGTGTGCCAAGTGCTACCATACAAGCACCTGTTAGGGTTGCGATATCTACCACTGCTTTAGGTTTAAAGCGCTCAATATAGGTGAGTGCATCACAGAGTACCAAGCGGCCCTCAGCGTCAGTATTCAGAATTTCAACTGTTTGCCCACTCATGGTCGTAACAATATCACCTGGGCGTGTAGCGTTACTACTTGGCATGTTTTCGGCGCAGGTCATTACACCAATTAAGTTAATAGGTAATTGCAGTTCTAGTGCGGCTTTCATACTACCAATGACAGTGGCAGCACCACACATGTCATATTTCATTTCGTCCATGCCAGGTCCAGGTTTTAAGCAAATGCCACCTGTATCAAAGGTAATGCCTTTACCCAATAGAACATAAGGCTGTTCTGAGGCAGCTGCACCCTGATACTTCATAATGATTAGGCGTGGTGGTTGATCGCTACCTTGGGCAACGGCTAGTAGTGCATTAGCACCTAGTTTTTTCAGTTCCTTTTCATCGAGAACTTCAACGGATAGTGCGGAATATTCTTTAGCTAATTGCTCTGCCTGTTCAGCTAGGTAACTAGGGTGGCAAATATTGGCTGGCATATCGCCCAAAGTACGAGTTAAATCTACCCCTTTACTAATAGCGGTGGCTTGTTTAAGCGCTCGATCAATATCCTTTTGAGTAGCAGTGTTGGCGTGAAACTGCACTTTTAATAAAGTAGGAACAGGTGTTTTTTCGCTTTTAAACTGATCAAACCTGTAGAGATAATGATGTAATGTATCAGCCACTAAACGAGTGATGCTGTAAGCATTTCGTTGTTTAATTGCTAAAGCATCTAAAGCAAGGGTTGCATCCTTTGCAGCAAGACCTTTTAATACCGCCGTTATTGCTTTGATTGTTTTGCGTGCTGCATGGTCTGACAGTTCATCGTCTTTTCCTAGACCTACCAGTAGGAGGCGTTCAGCTTGAATACCTGCAATATCTTGTAATAACAGAGTTTGACCTGCTTTGCCAGTAAAGTCACCGCGCGCTAATATTTTGCTTAGTGCGCCATTGCTGGCTTGATCAACACTTTGTACATTGGCACTCAATGGCTTGTCTTGAGAGAGGGCCAAAACTAATGTACCAGTAGATAAAGTAGTTAAATTTTGAGTATTTACTAAAAATTCCATTGTAATCATCCCCTAAGGATCGATTTTTGCTGGATAATATCGATCATGGCTGTTAGCTGATTGCTCAGCTTATAAAATTGCTACTAGTTTGAGCTGCTTGAGGCAGTCTTGACAACCCTGGAGTGCTCCTTTGATTGTCTTTCGTTATTTGTTTCGCGAAGTAGTAACCACACTAACAGTTGTTAGCGGTGTACTTCTAGTGATTATTATGAGTGGTAGGTTCATTCGCTTTCTAGCGCAAGCGGCTAGTGGCGCTATGGATCCTAGCATTGTCTTGATGATTATGGGGTATCGTATCCCTGGATTTCTACAACTTATTTTACCCTTAGGGTTGTTCTTAGGTATTTTGCTGTCTTATGGGCGATTATATCTAGAAAGTGAAATGACAGTGCTGACTGCCACAGGCATGAGTCAGCAAAAACTGTTTTGCTATACGTTAGCACCGGCTGTTTTTTTAGCCGCTATTGTAGCTTTTTTGGCGTTGTACCTAAGCCCGTTAGGAGGTACGCGTGTTGAACAGCTACTATTTCAGCAGGATAAAATGACTGAGTTTGATACTTTAAGCCCCGGGCGCTTTCAATCTATTGGCGATGGCTCTAGGGTAACCTATGCGGAAAGCCTGTCAGAAGATCGTAATCAACTACAGAATATATTTATCTCTGAGCGACGTAACGCAATAGGCGGTAAGAAAGATGCTGGCATCTCATTGCTGGTGGCTAAATATGGACATCAGGAAATTCGTGAGGACGGTCAACGTTATCTTATTTTAAACGATGGTTACCGTTACGATGGTAAACCAGGTGAGGCAGACTATCGGATTATTAAATACGAAACCTATGGTGTTTTACTGCCTAGTCCTACTGGTGAGTTTGAAAATGATGAAGTAGAAGCTATTGCTACTCAAGAGCTGATTAAAAGTGATGACCCAAAAATGAAGATCGAACTTTATTGGCGTCTTTCATTAATACTTTTGGTTTTTATTGTGACCATGCTGGCAGTGCCTTTAGCCAAAGTAAACCCAAGACAAGGGCGCTTTTTAAAGCTCTTGCCTGCTATTTTTCTGTATATGACGTATTTAGGGTTATTAATAGCTTCACGTGGCGCCTTAGATAAAGGCAAGCTTGCGCTATCTTTGGCTTTTTGGCCTGTACACAGTGTGTTTTTGCTGTTAGCAGTGTTGCTGCTTTATTGGGACAATTTAGTACTTAAACTCGCTCAATGGCGTCGTCCAAGTAAGGGGCAACAGCATGCGTAGGTTGGATTGGTATGTGGGCAAAAGTGTATTGTTTGCCATTCTCAGTGTCTTAGTTGTCTTACTTAGCTTAGCCTGTTTATTTGCTTTAGTGGATGAGTTACGTGGTCTTGGCAAGGGAGGCTATGGTTTTACTCAGGCCTTAAATTACCTCTTATATACAATACCAAAGCGCTTATATGACTTATTACCTATGGGCGTGCTCATTGGCTCTCTTATCGGTTTAGGTACTTTAGCTAGTAATAGTGAACTGACTGTTATGCGCGCAGCGGGCGTTTCTATTAAACGCATTGTCTGGGCTGTGATGAAACCTATGTTACTGATAATGGTACTAGGTTTAGCCATTGGTGAGTATTTGGCGCCATGGGCAGAAAATATTGCAGAATCTAACCGTGCAGTGGCACAAAGTGGCAGCGAAGCCATTAGCTCTAAGCGTGGACTGTGGCATCGTCAAGGAACGGAATATTTTCATGCAAATGCGATTCATCCTAGCGGCAAAATGTTTGGTGTAACTCGCTATAAGCTCAACCAAGAGCGCCAATTGGTTGAAGCCAGTTTTGCTAAAAATGCTATTTATCAAGGTGGGAAGTGGCAACTCAATGACGTGGCTATTACACGGCTTTACCCACGTTATTCTGAAACTGAACATGTTGCTTCTTTAGAGTGGGAAGCAGACTTTGATCCTGCTTTACTCAATACTGTCATTATGAAGCCAGATGCACTCTCTATTTCTGGGTTGTGGCGTTACGCTCATTACTTAGAAGAACAAGAGTTAAAGTCTGAAAATTATTGGCTAGCCTTTTGGGGGAAAGTGTTACAACCGTTAATAACAGCTGCGTTAGTGTTAATGGCAATTTCCTTTATTTTTGGCCCCTTACGTTCAGTGACTTTAGGTCAGCGACTATTTACTGGCGTATTAGTCGGCTTTATCTTCCAAATTGCACAAGATCTGTTAGGCCCCGCCAGCGTTGTTTTTGGTTTTGCTCCTTTGGTGGCCGTTTTATTACCAGCGCTAGTTTGTAGTGCTATTGGTTTTTGGTTGTTACGTCGAGCGGGTTAGTATCCGCTCACTGTTAGATAATGACACTGATTGCCAAAGGTATCTTGTCTGGTTAAAGTGTCAGCCCTTGTTTTCACTATCGAATAAAAAGTAAATGACTCCATTAGAACGCTATCAAAATGACTTAAAACGCCCTGACTTTTTCCACGATGAAGCACAGGAGAATGCAGTCCGCCATTTGCAGCGACTATATGACGATTTAGTCGCTGCTGATCAGCAAGGTAAACGTTTTATTGGTCGTTTATTAAAATCGAAAAAGCTAGTGAAAGGCGTTTATTTTTGGGGTGGCGTAGGGCGTGGAAAAACCTATTTGGTGGATACGTTTTTTGATGCGCTACCATTTGAACAGAAGATGCGTACGCACTTTCACCGTTTTATGAAACGTGTACACGAAGAATTACGCCAGCTGGATGGTGAGAAAAACCCGCTAGTTTTAGTGGCGAAAAAATTTAGTTTAGAAGCGCGGGTTATTTGTTTTGATGAGTTTTTCGTATCAGACATTACTGACGCCATGATTTTGGCTGGGCTGTTCCAAGAGCTCTTTAAAAATGGCGTAACTTTAGTCGCAACTTCCAACATTATTCCAGATAACCTTTATAAAGATGGATTACAACGGGTACGTTTTTTACCTGCTATTGCACTGATTAAGGAACATACAGAAGTAGTCAATGTAGACAGTGGCGTGGATTATCGTCTAAGAGCGTTAGAGCAAGCCGAGCTGTATCACTATCCATTAACAGACAGTGTGGAACAAGAGTTAGAAAAAAGTTTCCGTAGTTTGTTAATGGGCAATGTGAAAGTAACTGAAAATGAAATCCTGATTGTTGAAAATCGAGAAATCGTCGCACGAAAAGTAGCTAATGATGTTGCATGGTTCGATTTTAGAGCAGTTTGTGATGGACCACGCAGTCAAAATGACTATATTGAATTAGCGAAAGTATATAGTGCTGTTATCCTGTCAAACGTAGAACAAATGGACACCTACCATGAAGATGTTGCACGACGTTTTATTAACTTGGTAGATGAGTTTTACGATAGAAATGTAAAACTGATTATTTCTGCAGAAGTTGCTTTAACCGATTTATATGTTGGTGAGCGTTTAAGATTTGAATTTGAACGTACACAAAGCCGCTTATTAGAAATGCAATCACAGGACTTTTTGGAGCGTCCGCATAAGCCGTAATTTTGCTTTTGACGGATGCTGTAACTATTTGCTTTTTCCGTGAATGGATTGCACATATGAAATATTTGCATATTGCTTTACTTATTAGCAGCGCCGTTTTTTCAACAACAATTCAAGCACAAGAACCTATTGTGATTAAATTTTCACATGTGGTTGCCCCTGACACACCAAAAGGTCAGGGGGCTTTGCTATTTCAGAAACTGGTCAAAGAGCGACTAGCAGGTAAAGTAGTAGTTGAGGTCTATCCAAACTCAACATTGTTTGGTGATGATGATGAAATTCAAGCGTTACGCGAAAATAAGGTGCAAATGCTTGCTCCGTCATTGTCAAAATTTGATCAATACACAAAAAAACTACAGATATTTGACTTGCCTTTCTTTTTTGATGATCTAGAGGCGGTTTCTCGGTTTCAACGCCGCGATGCGGGGCGTGAGCTATTAAGTGCCATGTCTGGATATGGTATTTATGGGCTAGGCTTTTGGAATAACGGCATGAAGCAATTATCTGCCACAAAAGCACTGCATAGCCCTAAAGATGCCAAAGGATTAAAGTTTCGAATTCAACCCTCTGCTATTTTAGAGGACCAGTTTAAAGCCATCGAAGCAATACCTGTACGTATTCCGTTTAGTCGTATGTATGAAGCGGCAAGGAAAAAAGAGATTTCAGGGGCTGAGAATCCATGGTCTAACCTATACAGCAGCAATTTATATCAGCAGCAACCTTATATTGTTGAAAGTAATCATGGGTTACTCTCTTATATGGTTATTGTAAATCGTGACTTCTGGTTAACCTTGCCATTGGCGACAAAAATTGAGCTAGAAGGCATTATGGAAGAGGTCACTACAGCCGTAAATGAACGCTCCAATCAGATTAATGAGCGCTATAAACAACAGCTGAAAACCGTCAATGGTGTGCATGTGCGTTCCTTTAGCCCTGCCGAGCACGACGAGTGGCGTGCGCGCATGATTCCACTATGGGGTAAGTACCGTGCCGACATTGGCGAACAGCTCATGCGTAATGCACGTGTTGTTAATCAGTAACACGCTAACAGCCATCTTAAGCACACTTAAGATGGCTTGTGTGGTATCTCTATGTTGGATCACTATTATCTACTGATTAAACAGTTTCATATTGGTTTAGCGCTCTTGAGTGTTAGCCTATTTATTTTCCGCTTTTTACTACTTTGGTTGAAAAAATGGCCAAAAAAAAGGCTAAATCCTTTTAATCGTCTAAGCTATATTCTAGACACAGGACTGCTATTAGCTGCGTTTTGTTTATTGTATATTTTGCAGTTAAACCCTTTTACTACAGCTTGGGTAGCAAGTAAGTTAATCTTACTTGTTGTTTATGTTGGTTTAGGAATACTAGCTTTTAAATCCCAGCAACAAAAAATAAAAATAATGGCTGCGCTATTAGCATTACTGTGCTTCTACTTAATTTATAAAAGTGCGCGCCTCCATTTACCTTTTGCAGGTTTATTATAAAAAAGCGCGCCATAAGAGGGTGGTAGTGTATGGATGCGCTAAGTCGAATTATTGATGATATTCATCTGGCAGGAATTCAATTTCTACATTTAAACTGTCGTAGTGAAAGCTCTGTGGCGCTAGACAAAGATAATTGTGGTTTTTTTCATTTGATTTTGCAGGGCGAACTAACCTTAGTTTCTGAAAATAAAAAAATTAACCTGAAGCAGTGGGACGTAGTTTTTGTGCCACAAGGAAAGCCTCATTTATTGCAAGTTAAACAGGCGCCCTCAACAGGTTGTAAGCTGGTTTTAAATAAAGCATTTAAAGGGCATAGTCGAGAGCCAATAAACTTAGGTGAGGGGCCTGTCCAAGCATTATTGCTCAGTGCTAAGTATCGTTATGATTTAGAATTAGCAGCACCTTTAATGGCTGCTTTACCAGCATTTTTTATATTAGAGTCAAAACAAAACACACCGCCTCAATGGTTACGTTTAGGGCTAGAGTTTTTAAGCACTGAGCTAGGTCAACACCTTTCAGGTGATCAGGTTATTATTAACCGCCTTGGAGATATTTTATTTGTTCAATGTATCCGAAATTATTTAAGTCAAACAAAGATTGAAGATTTAGGTTGGTTATACGCACTACGCGACCCACAGCTATCTAAGGTCATAGCCCAGTTGCATGCTTATCCTGATAAACCTTGGACTGTACCTGAACTAGCCAATATTGCTTGTATGTCTCGTTCGGCTTTTGCTGGCCGTTTTAAAGAAGTTTTGGGGTACCCACCACTAAACTACCTTACTCAACATCGAATGCGTTTAGCGGCATGGCTGCTCAGGCAGGAAAAAGGGTCTATTTATCATGTGGCTGAACGGGTTGGCTATGATTCGGAAAATGCCTTTAGCCAAGCATTTAAACGTGTCTATAACCTTACCCCAAGTGCTTATCGTAAACTGGACTGTGCAATAAGTTAGCTATTATCGGTAGTTAGCATCTTTCCATGTATAGGTGTGACAATACTCTAAACTAGAGGCTTTTACAGAAATTTCAGTTCCTTCTGTGTAATTAAAGCTATCAATTAAACAGTTAGTTTCTAGTAGGCGTAACATATAAGGGCGATATGAAGGTGTTTTAATTTGGCTAATAATATGACTGAGAGGGTCATAAAAAGCAGTCCATTTGGCTAAGGGGGGAATGGATACTTCTTCGTGTTTCGCAGATAAAATTACGTGTGGTTTTTCTTCGCTGAGCATGGCTATAGTAGCGTAAGCTTTTTGTTGCTGGTTAAGTAAAAAGTTGGGTTTGAAAAGAATGTCTAACATTTTATTTGAGTTTTCACTTAAATCAATTTTGTTATTTGTATCTTTCTGTTGTTTAAAACTAGATAATAGCTCTTTAGAACTATAAAATTCATATTCTAATATGTTGTTTAGTGATCGGCTTTTGGTATCTAGTAATGGGTATTTATTAACTATAGAAAATCCGCTTTTTTGCAACTGTTGATGGAAAAATAAATGTTCTTTTAATAAAACATTAAATATCATTTTTCCTAGTAAGAAATCACTGGTTTTAATCTGCTGCTGTAAAGCAATAAAATTATTTTCAATCTCAGAATTAACGGTGGAGTTGACAGTAGTATTTCTTAACTGGTGAGCCCAAGATAGCCATTGTAGTTTTTGTGCATTTTTTAAATTTTCTATCTTAGGAATATAACTAGATGATCCCCAATGACCAAGTAAAATAACTGGGTTTTTTAATAATTTATTGTAACGCTGAATAAATATATCGTTATCTTTTAATAGCTTTTCTATTTGTTCATCAGGCAAAACTATTAAATCACTCAGTTCTGTATTGGCAAAGGAATCAGGTAGAATAGGGTAAGTTTTAATATATTGTGAGCCTTCGTTAGAATTTATAAAGTCGTCTACTATTCTTTTACCCACAGCTCTTGTATCTGCACCATTTTCAGCTTCTATTCCAGCCCATTCAAAATAACTATCATAAATAGAATTGTCAGATTCAGGCTTTCTAGCCGCTTCAAGCCAAACTTCAGCCTCTGGGCTTAGTGCAGGTTCTCTTAGCCAAAAGAAGCCTAGTGTTGTAAGAAGGATACTGCCAATGATTAATTTTTTAGCTGGCTTCATCTATTACTAGTCCATTTAATAAAAGAATATTTTAATATTTCCAATGTAACTTAAATCTGAAATTTTACTTTTTAACGTCTGTGCTAATTTGCTAGATTGTGGTATTTCACTTTGTTCAGCGAGAGGTAAAAATAAATCAATTTCTATTTTACCGGCTAAATAATGGAATGTGCATTGATCTAATGAGTATTTAGGCAGTATTTCACACCAATATTTTTCTAATAAAGGAATAAGCTCTTGGCGCAGTGGTAATGCTTTGTTGAGTTCAGTGAGTTCGTCATCTTCTGGATCAATATGAATCATAACATCTGCAATAGATGGATTCAGTTCATATAGGCGATAGCGAACATAGTCGCTAATATGATGCCCTTCAGAAACACTAAGTCGGCTATCTACTTGAATATGCACGTCAATATGCGAGCTGCCAGCCATTCTACGGCTGCGTAACATGTGCATGCTTTTAACGCCTTTTACCTCGGCAATAGCCTGTTTAATATGGTTAATAGTCTCAGGTTCTAGACCTGTATCTATCAGTTCGCGGATAGCTCCCCAAGCTTGATCCCAACCTACTTTGGCAATCATTAAAGCTACGCCAATAGCAGCAAAGGCATCTAGATAAGTAAAATCTAATAAACTACCAGCGACGCCGACTAACACCACAATAGAGGAAATAGCGTCGGTTCTATGATGCCATGCATTGGCTGCCAATAAGTTGGATTTTACCCGGCGTGCCGCACCTATGGTGTATTGGTAAAGAGCTTCGTTAGCGGCTATAGAAAGAAAGGCAATCAGTAGCACAATAGGTGTGGGTTTAAGTAAGCTTTCAGGGTTAAGAATACGTTGCGCTGCATCAACAGCAATACCGCCTGCGGTAATGATGAGTATAGCTCCTAAAGCAACAGTAAAAATAGTTTCAATACGCGCATGGCCATAAGGGTGTTCTTGATCAGCTGGTTGTGTTGAGTATTTGGCCGCTAAAAGCACCATTAAGTCAGTACTTAAGTCAGCTAGAGAATGTAAGCCATCGGCGATAAGGGCTGTGGAGTTACCAATGAAACCAAAAATAATTTTTATTATAGTTAGCACTGTGTTGGTGATAGCACCAACAATACTAGTGTTACGCATAGCTTCGCGTCGTGCTTGAGCAAGCTGCTGAGTGCCCATGGAAATACCTTTACTATTAAAATAAATAATATAAAGGTTAGTTATTTTTTTTATTAATGTCTATTAAATAAAATCATAAGTGGTAATAGGTTTTTTTAATCTATAGTATGTTTTTGTTATTGCTTTTATTAATGCTAATTAATATTGTTTATTTTTATGTTAAAAGCTAAAAGCTAAAAGCTAAAAGCTTAATGAGAAACAATTGCTTTACCTTTATTAGTAAAGCAATTGTAAGGTCTATTTAGATAAGTAACGCATGCCTTCTTCTAGCCCTTCAATAGTTAAAGGGTACATACGTTGATCAATTAAGTCACGAATGACTTTATTGGAGGCGGTATATTCCCAAGCCCGTTTGGGAAAAGGGTTAATCCAAATAAGTTTTTTAAACTTTTCAGTAAAGCGGCGCATCCAAACGTAGCCTGCTTCATCATTCCAATGCTCAACGCTACCGCCTGCTTGAGTGATTTCATAGGGGGCCATAGCGGCATCACCAACAAAAATTACTTTGTAATCACTGCCGTATTTATTGAGCAAATCTTGAGTTGAAGTGCGTTCAGTGGTGCGTCGTTGATTGTTTTTCCAAACCGATTCATAAATAAAATTATGAAAATAATAATATTCAAGGTGTTTAAATTCGGTCTTGCAGGCAGAAAAAAGCTCCTCGCAGACTTTCACGTGGGCGTCCATTGATCCGCCAATATCAAAGAGCACTAACAGCTTAACGGTATTGCGCCGCTCAGGGCGCATTTGAATGTTGAGCAGGCCGCCATCTTTGGCTGTATGGTCAATAGTGCCATGAAGGTCAAACTCATCAGCAGCACCTTGACGAGCAAATTTGCGCAAACGGCGTAAGGCAACCTTAATATTGCGTGTGCCTAGCTCTACTTCATCATCAAGGTTTTTATATTCGCGCATGTCCCACACTTTTAGCGCTTTGCCTTGACGTTTGCCTGCATTGCCTAAACGGATGCCTTCAGGGTTAAAACCACCTGAACCAAAAGGGCTAGTGCCACCGGTACCTATCCATTTATTACCGCCTTGATGCTTTTCTTTTTGCTCTTCAAGGCGTTTTTTAAATTCTTCAATGAGTTTATCCAAGCCGCCTAAGGTTTGGATCATGGCCTTTTCTTCCTCCGTCAAACTGCGCTCAAATTCACGGCGCAGCCATTCGTCAGGTATGAGTGCTTCAATATGTTGGTCAAGGTTTTCTAAGCCTTGAAAATAGGCGGCAAAGGCACGGTCGAATTTATCGTAATGTCGTTCATCTTTAACTAGTAAAGCACGGGCTAAATAATAGAATTCATCCATGTTGGCGAAGACTACATTATTCTTCAGTGCATTAATTAAATCCAATAACTCGCGTACCGAGACAGGTACACGAGCGACGCGCATTTCATGAAATAAATTCAATAACATAAAGGCACCTATTAGCGTGTGCCACGGCGGCTCATAAAGGCAAGACGTTCAAGTAACATAACATCTTGTTCATTTTTCACTAAGGCGCCAGCTAGTGGTGGAATCGCTTTGGTTGGATCACGCTCGCGCAGTACTTCTTCACCAATATGGTCAGCCATTAAAAGTTTTAACCAGTCGACTAGCTCGCTGGTAGAAGGCTTTTTCTTTAGGCCAGGTACTTGGCGGATATCGAAGAATACATCCAGTGCATGGCTAACCAGCGTTTGGCTGATATTAGGATAATGCACATCAACAATTTTTTTCAGTGTATCGCGGTCAGGGAAGGCAATATAATGGAAAAAACAACGGCGTAAAAAAGCGTCGGGCAGCTCTTTCTCATTATTAGATGTAATCACTATGATAGGACGTTGTTTAGCTTTAATTGTGGTATCTGTTTCGTAGACATAGAACTCCATTTTATCGAGCTCTTGTAAAAGGTCGTTAGGAAACTCAATGTCGGCTTTATCGATTTCATCAATCAGTAGCACAACGCGTTGCTCAGCTTCAAAAGCTTCCCAGAGCTTACCTTTTTTAATGTAGTTGTTGATGTCGTGGACGCGATCTGAGTCGAGCTGAGAATCACGTAACCGGCTAACCGCATCATACTCATAAAGGCCTTGGTGGGCTTTGGTGGTTGATTTAATATGCCAAGTAATCAAACGGGCATCTAATGCGCTAGCTAGCTCTTCGGCGAGCATGGTTTTTCCTGTGCCAGGCTCGCCTTTCACTAAAAGAGGGCGCTCTAGAGTAATAGCTGCATTCACGGCTAGCATTAAATCATCCGTTGCAACGTAAGATTGAGTACCAGTAAATTTCATTAGAATCCTCGCGTCGATAAGTTCATGCAACAGCAAAGTAATAGCTAACTACTATAGCCACTTTTGTGACAAAAGCGATGATGTGCTGCTGATAAATGACGGTGAAAAATATGACTGCTAAGTCAGGTAAATACTTGGTTTTCTTTGTTTTTATTTCACATAAGGGTTATTAATGCCATAAAACAGAACAGATAACTAGCCTTCTGTCAATTAACATCATTGTAGAAAAGATCCGCGTGATTTCCAGTGCTTGGCGGATAATAACCAAAATGAGTCTATTTACTGTATTTTGATATAAGGAAAATGGTTATTAATATTTTACTTTTTATAACCAAGTGTTAATCTGCCAAATAGATACTGATGACGCATAGCGCAGCATGCTTTTCTCATTACTAGGAGTAATCCATGAGCCATATTTTTTCTAATAATGCACTCACTATAGGCAACACACCTCTAGTTAAACTCAATCATATTGCTCCTGTTGGAGCGAATGTCTTGGTTAAGATTGAATCTCGTAATCCAGCAGGCTCTATTAAATGCCGTATTGCTGCAAATATGGTTGAACAGGCAGAAAAAGACGGTTTGCTCAAACCTGGTATGACCTTAGTTGAACCAACCTCAGGTAATACAGGTATTGGTTTGGCATTTGTGGCAGCTGCTAAAGGTTACAAGCTGATTTTAACCATGCCATCTTCTATGAGTTTGGAGCGTCGCAAATTAGTGAAAGCACTGGGTGCTGAGTTGGTCCTTACTGAGCCAGCTAAAGGTATGAAAGGTGCAATTGAAAAGGCCAATGAAATTGTAGCCACAGATCCCAGCAAGCACATTATATTGCAACAATTTGAAAACCCAGCTAACCCAGCTATTCATGAAAAAACCACAGGCCCTGAAATTTGGCAAGATACTGAAGGAAAGGTGGATGTGTTGGTCAGTGGTGTAGGGACTGGTGGTACTATTACAGGTATCTCACGCTACTTGAAAAAAACCAAAGGCAAAGCTATTACTTCGGTTGCGGTTGAGCCGGTGGAGTCACCTGTCATTAGCCAAGCCTTAGCGGGACAGGAACTTAAACCAGGTTCTCATAAGCTACAGGGAATTGGTGCGGGTTTTATTCCAAAAAATCTAGATCTCTCATTGGTTGACCAAGTACAACAAATTACTGCAGATGAAGCAAAGCAAACAGCTTTAGCGCTAATGCAAAAAGAAGGTATTTTATGCGGTATTTCTAGTGGGGCTGCGGTTGCGGCTGCTTTGAAGTTAGCTGGCCAAACAGAATTTAAAGGGAAAACTATTGTTGTAATTCTACCCGATTCGGGCGAGCGCTATTTATCTAGTATGTTGTTTGACGACTTATTTACTGAAAAAGAGCTAGCGCAGTAAAACTATAAAACCCTGTAAAAAGAACTGACCCCAAAAAGTTGAACTGACTTTTTGGGGTTTTTATTGGCATTGTTAATATCAAAGCTACTATAAGCGTTAGCTAATATCACTAAATTAGCTTTGGTCTATAGGTAGTACTCTTGTATCTTTGCTACAAAAATGACTAATCTGCAACTAATAGTTTTCAAATCAAGGATTATAAGATGAGCTTAGTTTGCCCATCAGTTGCTATTGCACGTGATATTTTAAATGCTTTTGATGATTACCGCGATCGCTTTCGAGACATTACCAATCAGGCAAGAAAACGCTTTGAGCAATGTAAATGGCAAGAAATTCAAAAAGCCGGTGCTCAGCGTATTCAGCTCTATAAAGAGTGTGTCTTAGTCGCGCGTGATAAGCTGAAACAACTCTATGGGGCAGATGTTTTGGCTAGCATTGAGTGTTGGACGCAGATTAAACAGTCTTATATAGGGCAAATTGATTTGCGCTTGGATGATGAGTTGTCTGAAACTTGGTTTAATTCTGTTTTTAATAGCTTATTTAGCCATGATAAAATTTGCGATAGTTGCATGTTTGTGCAAAGTACACGTCATGGTAAGCGCGGACATAATACGCCAATGCAGATCCGCACTTACCGCCCAGAAGGGAACTTAACAGCTGTTTTAGAACAGATTAGTTTAGATTATCAATTTGATGTGCCTTATATTGACCGCACCAAAGATGTTGCGCGTATTGAAAAACAACTAAGACGCAATTTGCCAGATTGGGTTTGCAAAGATCCTAACCTGACAATTGAACTCTATAGCTCACGCTTATATCGCAATAAAGGGGCCTACTTAGTTGGACGCATTTTTACTCCAGACGAGCAATGGCCATTAGTGATTGCTATTGTTAATACAGAGTGTGAAGGTATTCGTTGGGATGCGGCTATTATTGATGAAGATGATGTGTCTATTATTTTCTCTTTTACACGCTCTTATTTTATGGTGCGCGTGGCCTATCCAGCGGAATTTATTCAGTTTCTCCAGTGTATCTTGCCGCGTAAAGATATTGCAGAGCTTTACACTTCGATTGGTTTTTATAAGCAAGGCAAAACAGAATTTTATCGTTCATTGATGGAGTATTTAAGTACTACTGACGATAAGTTTATTATGGCGCCTGGGGTACGTGGCATGGTGATGTCGGTATTTACATTACCTGGTTTTAGTACTGTATTTAAATTGATTAAAGATAAGTTCTCGCCTTCTAAAACGGTTGATCGAGCGACTGTAATTGATAAGTATCGCCTTGTGAAACACGTTGACCGTGTAGGACGCATGGCCGATACCCAAGAGTTTTCTGATTTGCGTTTTCCTAAAAGCAAATTTGACCCAGAGTGTTTAGAAGAACTATTAGAAGTAGCACCTTCGACAGTTGAAATACAGGGCGATGAGGTTTTAGTGCGTCACTGTTGGACTGAGCGGCGGATGACCCCACTGAATATTTATCTTGAAAATGCCAATGATCAGCAAGTGCTTGATGCGCTTGATGACTACGGGCTAGCCATTAAGCAATTGGCTGCTGCGAATATATTTCCAGGCGATATGCTATTGAAAAACTTTGGTGTAACCCGTCATGGTCGAGTTGTATTTTATGACTACGATGAGATCAGTTATCTCACCGAAGTTAACTTTCGAGATATACCACCTCCACGTTATCCAGAAGATGAATTTTCTGCAGAACCTTGGTACTCAGTTGGGCCTAATGATGTCTTTCCAGAGGAGTTTCCGCGCTTTTTGTTTGTAGATGTGAAGCAGCGCAAGCTATTTAGGGAACTACACGGGGATTTATACAAAGCAAGCTACTGGAAGACCTTGCAAGAGGCAATCGAAGCTGGAAAAGTAATAGATGTCTATCCATATAGACGCAGAAATATCGAATAACTCACAGCTTTGGATGTGACGTCTATGACTAACCTATTGTTAATTGAGCATATGGAGTTTGCCAGCGAGCAATTTGCTATTAATGATGCAAAATTTAATCAGTACCGCAATAATGCTGGGCAGTGGGAGTTTATCTTAGCCTTTAATAATGCCCAGCCAGTACAAGTATGCAATGAATTGGCTGAGCTTATACAGGCTGAGCCTGATTTTGAAGTCACTTTAATGAGCCCTATTGAGGAACCATTAGAAAAAGGGCACTTACTCTACCAAGCGGCAGGTTATTGTGAGCAATTAAATGAGTGCTTAACTAATTTTTATTATTTCGCTCATGAAAATGTTGAAAAAATAAAAATCGAATTATTGGAAGCCGAACCTGAACGGTTAAAGCTTAACCTTTCAGGTATGACCATAGTCAATGGTTCTAATGGCAAGCATTGCGATGCTAGATTGACGTTAAAAGAAGTGATTTTTCAACGTGATACTCAACTGGAGCGCTCATTTTATTAGCGCTCATTGCGCATTAACTGCTTTACTAAAAAACGATTGGGGTGGCAGGCATTAGCTAACTCTTTATCAATTGGAAGTGGTTCGTTATTAATATAAGCAGCCACTAATTCCGCCATTAGTGGAGCAGTAATCATGCCGCGTGATCCTTGCGCGCTATTTGTATACAAACCAACGTGCCATGGACACTCGCCTTCGGGCACTTTGCGCGCATTGCGCCGCAGACGCGCATAAACTTTAGCAAAAGCTTGTGCATCAGCGATAGGGCCGGCTAAAGGCAGATAGTCAGGCGTAGTGCTTCGATAAGCAGCATGACCACCCAGTTGACTGCTATCGATCGCTAAACTTTGCTTAAATTCCGTACTAATAGCTTCCAATAAAGCTAAATTACTTTGTTGTTCTTCAGCGGTGACTTCTTGCCCGTTTGGGCGAAAATTAAAGCTTGCACCAAACGTATGCTGACCTTGCCATGCAGGGGCGCAATAGCCCTCGGCCGAAATCACTGTTTTTAATGCTCGACTTGCCATAGTTGCTGGCGCTGTCGTGGTTTGCCCTCCCACGTTTTTTACCAGTAAATGAGCGGTTTGGTTAAAATTTTTCACATTAGTTGCATTACAGAGTACTAATACAGGGGCTTGTGTAATCAAGGCTTGCTGATTAAATAATTGCCACTGCTCATGCTCATATGCAATATCGGTGATAGGACAGTTGAGACGTAGTTGAATATTAGGATGATTCAATAGCGTACGGCAAAGTGAGGCCGGATTAAGCCAGCCTGAGTCAGGGAAAAACACACCTTCGTGTTCAATTGGAATGCCAGCTAAGGTGCTTGCTTGTTCTTTGTTAACACTATAAAGCAAGCTTTTAGGAAAGCTTGTTGTCAGCTCTTTAAGGCGGAAAGCCTCTTTTTCGGTGTGCGGTAATTGCAATAAACCACAGCCTTGCCATGCGACGCTATCTCCTAGGCTTGCTAATAAACGCCGTGTATAACCAAAGCCTGACATAATTAATTGAGTCAGCTGAGTGCCATGAGCAGAAAGCTTTAAGTACATAATAC
This sequence comes from Pseudomonas sp. F1_0610, assembly GCF_047470865.1. NCBI lineage: Bacteria > Pseudomonadati > Pseudomonadota > Gammaproteobacteria > Pseudomonadales > Pseudomonadaceae > Pseudomonas > Pseudomonas sp. F1_0610. Next base: position 65,496 of record NZ_JAZDRH010000005.1, on the reverse strand, counting down.
CTTGTTGATTACCTGAGGCTTCTTGTGCAACAGCTTCCCGTTGCTCAAGCACTTCAACATGCCAACCGCGGTTTGCTAAGCTGTATGCAGTAGCGCAGCCACTGATACCAGCACCAAGAATAACGGCTTTGCGCTGTTTGAAAGCATGAGTGGGGCGTACAAACCAAGGTAGGTTTTGGTAGCTAGCCGGTTTCTGATAAGTACCTACTAGCATTTCGCGTTTTTGCCCAAAGCCCTTTATACGTTGCATGGCAAAGCCTTGTTCGTTTAAGCCGCGACGCACGAAGCCTGCACTGGTGAAGGTGGCTAAACTGGTGTTGGGTGATGAAAGTCGTGCTAGTTGGGCAAATAGCTGTTCATTCCACATTTGAGGGTTTTTTGCAGGAGAGAAACCATCTAAAAACCAAGCATCAACCTGAGCATCTAATTGCTCAAGCATGCTTTGCGCATCTCCTATAAGTAGACTTAGCGTTATATGCCCATTGGCAAAGCTTAAGTGCTGAAAGCCTTCTTGAATAGCTAGGTATTGTGGTAATAATTGCTCACTGTAACTTGCAAGCTCAGGCCATAGACTAAGGGCTTTAGTGAGATCAGTAGCTGTTAAAGGATAGCGCTCAACACTGATAAAATGCAGCTGGCTGTTGCTAGGAGCTAGTGTCTCAAACAAACGCCAGGTGGCTAGAAAGTTTAAACCTGTGCCAAAACCTGTTTCACCAATAACAAATCTTTGGCATGGTGCTAGCGCTGTAAAGCGCTGTGGCAGATGGTTTTGTTGTAAAAAAACGTACTGGGTTTCGGCAAGACCACTTTCACGGGAAAAGTAGATATCATCAAACTGATTGGACAAAGGTTGACCTTGTTCATCCCAATCAAGCTTGGCATGTTTAAACTCACTCATTAGGCTATCCAAAAATGACACTGCGGCTATTTTAGCGTAACTGTTAACCTAATGCCTGATTGATCTTAGTGTTAGGCTAGAATATAGCTACTTGGTATGATTTTACTTTTGCCCGTTAGGGAGTGTTATGGCGGATTCAAAGCAAGGCGGTTTAGCTCAAAGTGTAGCTTATCAGTTAGCTGAGCGAATTATTCGTGGAGAGCTAAAAGACGGTGACCCTATTCGTGAAGTAGCGGTAACCCAAGCTTTAGGCGTCAGCCGTAGTACTGTTCGTGAAGCCTTGCTGATTTTACAGCGCAACTATCTTGTAGAAATTACCCCAAACCGTGGCGCTCATGTGCAGCCGTTAGATGCTCAGCTTATTAGCGGCTTGTATGATGTAGTTAATACCCTATATGCCTTGCTAGGCAGGTTGCTTTGTGAGCGCTGGCAAACGGAAGCGCAGCTATTGCCGTTTGTTGAAGTGAGACGCAATATTGAATCTTGTTTACGTAGTAATAATATTCGTGGTTTTGTAGAGCAAAAAGTCGCTATTATTCGCCACGCTGAACCTATAATCCAAAACCCTTTTTTGTCGCAGGCGTTATCTAACTATATGCCTGCAATTAGCCGTACTTATTATTTAGCCATTGAGCAGTGCATGGAAGAAATGTTGCAATTTACGCGAAACTACGACCAGATGTTAATCGCTATTCATAGCCGTGATCATGAGCGCATGATAGCCACTATTAATGAGTATTGTAGACGTAACTGCCATGCCATTTTATCAACCATTGATGAGGCTTAACCTTGCGTTTAAAGTGTATTCGTTTAGCAGGGTTTAAATCCTTCGTTGATCCAACAACGGCAAGCTTCCCAAGCAATATGACGGCTGTTGTAGGGCCCAATGGTTGCGGCAAGTCCAACGTGATTGACGCTGTTCGCTGGGTGTTAGGGGAAAGCTCAGCGAAAAATCTGCGTGGCGAGTCCATGACCGATGTTATTTTTAATGGTTCTAATACGCGTAAGCCAATTTCTCAAGCCAGCATTGAATTGGTTTTTGATAATAGCGATGCCAGTTTACTAGGTGAGTACGCCGCCTATGGCGAGATATCTGTCAAGCGTAAGGTCACGCGTGATGGACAGAGTCTATATTTTCTCAATGGTACTAAGTGCCGCCGTCGCGATATTACCGATTTGTTTTTAGGTACAGGTTTAGGACCGCGTAGTTACGCCATTATTGAGCAGGGCATGATCTCTCGCTTAGTGGAAGCGCGCCCTGATGATTTGCGGATATTTATTGAAGAAGCTGCCGGCATTTCAAAATATAAAGAACGCCGCCGCGAAACGGAAAACCGTATGCGGCGCACGCAAGATAACTTGGCGCGTTTAACCGACTTACGTGAGGAATTAGGCCGTCAACTAGAGCGTTTACAGCGACAAGCCCATGCCGCTGAACGCTATACCGAGTTTAAACAGCAAGAAAAACAACTTAAAGCTGAATTAACAGCGATTCGCTGGCGCGACCTAGCCGCAAATAGTGATCAATTTGAGCAAGCATTAAGTCGTCAGCAAACAGCACTGGAAGCTTTAGTGGCTGAACAATGCAAAGCAGATACTGCTATTGAACAAATCCGCGATGCTAACCATGAACTGAATGAGCATTTTAATCAGGTACAGGCAAGCTATTATGCTGTTGCTGGTGAAATTGCACGTATAGAACAAACAATTCAGCACAGTCAGCAGCGTACACAGCAACTACAAACAGAACTGCGTGAGTCGGCACGCTTACGCGAAGAAGCTCAACTGCATTTGCAACAAGACCAAGAAAATTTAGCTCGTGTTGAAGATCAACTGCACAGCTTATTGCCAGAGTATGAGGTATTAGCAGCAACAAGTGAGCAAGATGCAGAGCAACTATTCCAAGCTCAAGACACCTTTGAGCGTATTCAGCAGGAGTGGGAGCAGCTGGCGCAACAAAATCAAGTACCTATGCGTCAAATAGACGTGCAAAAAGCACGTATTAGCCAACTTGAGGATAGCTTGCAGCGCTTGCAGCAACGTCAACAAAAAATGCAGCTTGAACAGCAAACGAGTTCTGCTCAGGACTTTCAGCAGAGGCTTGAAGAACAGCAAGTAGAGCAAATTGAACTGGCAGCTATGCACAGTCAACAACAGGCTGTAACACAAACGCTACAAAGCCAACTGCAAGAACAACGTCAACAGTTGCAGCAATTGCAGCATGATAAGCAGCAGTCTGTTGCTCAGCTGCAAGAGGTTGAGGGGGAATGTATTAAGCTGCAGGCATTACAACAAGCTGCTCTAAGCGTAGATGAAGAAGCTACAGATTGGCTGTTAGAGCACGGTTTAGAGCAGTTGCCGCGTGTGCTAGAGCAGCTGCAAGTGCAGCCAAAGTGGCAGCAAGCTGTGGAGTTAGTCTTAGCTGAACGCTTACAAGCACGTGTGATTGAGTTAAAGGCAGTGCCTAAACAATTGCCTGAAACGGGCTGGTTGTCTTTACAATTCATGCGCGAAAGCAGTACTAACGCTGTAGCGAATACTTTGCAAGCACAGGTACAGAGTGGTTTAGATTTGTCTGCCGTGCTGGGCAATGTGTTTTTAGCTGAAACGCTTGAGCAGGCATGGCAACAACACTCCCAATTAACCGCTGGGCAGAGCCTTATTACGCCGGAAGGCATATGGCTAAGCTATGATGGTTTAATTGTGCAGGCTGCTCAAACACAGCAAGGATCAAGGCTGGCGCGTGTTGAACGTATCAATCAATTACTTGTGCGTGCCCAAGAGTTAACCGAGCAAGTGGCAACACTAACTGAGCAAATCCAACAGGTGCAGTTACATCTAATGGTGCTTGAGCAACAACTAGAAGAGAGCCGCCAACAACAGCAAGGTTGTGCGACTAAGTTAGCTCAGGTGCAATCAGCACTGGCGATTGTGCGTAATCAGCAAGAGCAATATCTACTTAGAGAGCAACAACAACAAACAGACTTGGCTGAGCTGGCTGAAAACATTGCCATTGAACAGGAAAATAAAGCGCAAGCGCAGGTTTTATTAGAAGAAGCACTAGCGCAGTCGGCTACTGTCACCGAGCAGAGCTATCAATTGCAAGCGGCACGGGATAATGCGCGTGAGCGTTTAGAGCAAGTGCGCTGGCAAATGCAACAAAGTCAGCAAAAAACGCATCAGTTGGATGTGCAGATCAAATCATTATGGGTTGAAGAAAAGTCCATTAAACAAGCGCTGGAACGACTAGAGCAGCAGTACGCACGGGCTTTAGCACGACATGATCAGCTGGCTTTAGATTTAACCTCAGGTGAATCACCCTTAGAGGAGCTAAAGGCTAAGCTAGAAGAACAGCTCAGCATTCGATTAGAGCGTGATGAACAACTTCGCGCAGCGCGGGTACAGTTAGAAGAGGCTGACAATCAAATTCGAGAGCAGGAGCGTATTCGTCATCAGGCAGAACAACAAGCGCAAGTATTACGTAGTCAAATAGAAAAACAACGGCTTGATTTACATACAGTAGAAGTGCGTCGTAATACCTTACAAGAGCAACTAACAGCTGAGGGCTATCATCTGGATTCAGTGCTTCTATTATTAGCGCCAGACGCCAGTGAAGCCGATTGGCAAACGCAGCTTGAGCAAGTGCAAGAGCGCATTACTCGTCTTGGTGCTATTAACCTTGCCGCCATTGAAGAATATAAGCAGCAATCTGAGCGTAAAACCTATTTAGATGAGCAAGATGCTGATTTAAACGAAGCATTAGCGACGCTGGAAAATGTGATTCGCAAAATTGACCGTGAAACGCGCAATCGCTTTAAAGAAACCTTTGACAAAATTAATGATGGCTTACAGCGCTTATTTCCGAAAGTATTTGGTGGTGGCCAAGCTTATTTGGAACTAACTGGGGAAGATCTACTCGATACAGGGGTAGCTATTATGGCGCGTCCGCCAGGTAAGAAAAATAGCACCATACATTTGCTCTCAGGGGGAGAGAAAGCACTAACAGCATTAGCTTTAGTATTTTCTATTTTCCAACTGAATCCAGCACCGTTTTGTATGCTTGATGAGGTAGATGCACCTTTAGATGATGCTAACGTTGGGCGCTATGCGCGATTAGTGAAAGAAATGTCGACAAGTGTGCAATTTATTTATATTACGCATAATAAAATCGCAATGGAGATGGCAGATCAATTATTAGGGGTTACTATGCATGAGCCGGGTTGCTCACGTTTAGTAGCTGTCAATATCGAAGAAGCTGCAGCTATGGCTGAAAGTTAAGGAAATATTGCAAAATCTGAATAATTTCGTATTTAAAGCGGCTTAGGTGGTTTCGAAAAACTGGCTAACATGCTAGTTTATTGGGAGTTTTTCAGTGTGATATGAACTATCATTCAATGCACAGAGTGAAGTCACATTATTTGCAGTTAGTGTAGCTTTTAGGTTTTAGGTGGGAGTCAGCATCCTTATGGATTTCGGATTACGTACGTGGTTGATTGTCATTGGCGTTATTGTCATTGGCGTAGTGTTGGTTGATGCTTGGCGACGTGTTTACGGCAGCAAAAGTAAGCTCAAGTTTAAACTTGACCGTAACCTAGCCAATAGTTTCCCAGAAGAAGAACCTAGCAACGACATCCTAGGTCCTGTTCGTGTGACTAAACGTGCAGAAAAGCAAGAACCAAAGTTTAACGAAGAACAACTCAACACTGAAATAGAAGATGATCTCACTGATTCAGGCTTGCATGCTGATATTGATGAAGCAACAGAGCATTTTGTAGATGAACCCGAGCAAGATTTTAATGCGAAAGAAACTGCAGCCAAAGCGCCTGAAGAAACTAAGGCTGCAACTATGGCAGAAGATCCAAAAGAAATTTTTGCTATTTTCGTAGTATCTAAAGATGAAGCAGGGTTTAAAGGTCCTGCTTTATTACAATGTATTTTAGAAAGCGGTTTGCGATACGGTGATATGGATATCTTCCATCGTTATGAAAGCGTGACAGGTAAAGGTGAAACCTTATTTTCAATGGCTAATGCGCTGCGCCCTGGCACCTTTGATATTAATGATATTGATAACTTCTCAACCAAATCAGTGTGCTTCTTTTTCGGTTTACCTGGACCGAAAGACCCTAAAGCAGCTTTTGATTTAATGGCACAAGCAGCCGCCAAAGTGGCTCATGAGTTAAATGGTGAGCTAAAAGATGATCACCGTAGCGTTTTAACAGCGCAGACGATGGAACATTATCGTCAACGCATTGTAGAATTCGAACGCCAACGCTTAATGCACAAACACTAAGGTTTAGAACAATAAAGAGCAGCGTTAGCTGCTCTTTTTATTTGGAATACTGTTATGACTCAACATTTGGATGTGGCTCAACGTATAGAACAACTACGTGAAGAAATCCGCTCGCATAATTACAAGTACTATGTTCTGGACGAGCCATCGATTCCTGATGCTGAATATGATCGGCTATTCCAAGCACTAAAAGCACTTGAAGCAGAGCATCCTGGGCTAATTACCATTGATTCACCAACACAACGCGTCGGCGGACAGGCGTTATCCGCTTTTAACCAAGTACAGCATGAAGTGCCTATGCTAAGTTTGGGAAATGCCTTTAATGAAAAAGATATACAAGATTTTAACCGACGAGCCAGTGAAGGCTTAGGGCGTGAGATCAGCGCAGGTGACTTATTTAGTCAAACAAATGAAATTAGCTATTGTTGTGAGCCTAAATTAGATGGCTTAGCTGTTAGTTTGCTGTATGAAAACGGTGTGCTGGTGCGTGGAGCTACACGTGGCGATGGCAGCACTGGCGAAGATATCACCGCAAATGTGCGCACTATTCGCAATATTCCATTAAAGTTACAAGGTGAAGCTATACCCTCACGTTTAGAAGTACGAGGCGAGGTTTACATGCCCATTGCTGGCTTTGAAAAACTAAACCAGCAAGCCTTAGCAGAAGGCGCCAAGATTTTTGCTAACCCTCGCAATGCCGCTGCAGGTAGCTTGCGTCAGCTCGATAGCAAGATTACTGCAAAACGTCCACTTGAGTTTTGTGCCTATGGTATTGGTATTAACCAAGGAGATCTAGCAGATACCCATGCACAAAGTTTGCAACAGCTAAAAGAATGGGGACTACCCATTAGTCCTGAATTAAAAGTGATGCAGGGCGCGCAAGGCTGTTTAGAGTACTTTTCACAAATGGCAGCTAAACGTGCCAGCCTTGGTTATGAGATTGATGGTGTGGTGTTTAAAGTCAATAGCTTAGCAGATCAGCGCACTTTAGGCTTTCGCTCACGCGAACCACGCTGGGCTATTGCCCATAAATTTCCAGCTCAAGAAGAGCTAACCGAATTATTAGAGGTTGAATTTCAAGTGGGGCGCACAGGCGCTATAACACCAGTGGCACGCTTGCAGCCAGTGAAGGTGGGTGGTGTTATGGTATCTAACGCTACGCTACATAATATGGATGAAGTAGAGCGGCTCGGTATAAAAGTAGGGGATACCGTTATTATTCGCCGTGCAGGCGATGTTATTCCACAAATAATGGGCGTGGTACTAGAGCGTCGCCCTGCGCAAGCGCGTGAAATTCATATCCCACAAGAATGCCCTGTATGTGGCTCGCAAGTGGAGCGAACACAACTTATTCGTCGTGGTAAGGGTAAAGAAACTGTTTCAGAAGGGGCAACTTATCGTTGTGTTGGGCGTTTAAGTTGTCAGGCGCAACTGACGCAATCTATTTTGCATTTTGTATCGCGCAAAGCCATGGATATTGATGGTTTGGGCGATAAAATTGTCGAGCAGTTGGTGGAGCGCGGCTTAGTAAAATCACCGGCTGATTTATATCAGCTCAACTTTGACCAGGCGATGAGCTTAGAAGGCTTTGCAACAGTTTCCAGTAATAACCTATTAAAGGCTATTGCTGAGAGTAAAAATGTGGCGCTGGCACGCTTTATTTATGCTTTAGGTATTCCAGATGTAGGGGAAAGTACCTCAAAATTATTAGCGCGCGCTTTTGGCACCTTAGAGCGTGTTTCTCAAGCTAAACCGCAAGTGCTGACATGGTTGCCTGATGTGGGCTATGAAACCGCATTTGAAATTCATAACTTCTTTGAAGATGCGCATAACTTGGCTGTTATTCAAGCATTGCTAGGCGCAGGTATTAACTTCAAAGATGAAGTACAGACGGTCACTGAATTTGCAGCTATTGCTGATTTTGCAGGCTTTATTGAACGTTTAGATATTCTAGGTATTTCTAGCACTAATGCGAAACGCCTTGCTGAGCGCTATACAAACCTTGACGCACTGTTAGCCGCTGACTGGCTAGATTTAAGCGCTATTGATCGCTTTCCAGAAAAGTCGGCTAAAGCGTTGTTGGCGTATTTTTCAAATGAGGCTAATCGAACGTTAGCGAAAGGTATTGAGCAGCAGCTAAAAGATTTTGGCATGCATTGGACGAGCGAAAAACAAATAACAAGTAACCTACCATTACAAGGGCAAACTTGGGTACTTACAGGTACTTTAGAAAGCATGACACGTGATCAAGCTAAGGCTCAATTAGAAGCCTTGGGAGCTAAGGTATCTGGCTCTGTTTCGAGTAAAACACACTGTGTCGTAGCAGGCCCAGGAGCAGGCTCTAAACTTGCGAAAGCCAATGAGTTAGGTATTGAGGTAATGGATGAAGCTCAGTATTTAGCTTGGTACGCACAATGGGCATAGCTAGACCAATGGGTAATTGGCGCTTTTACAGCCTTCAAGGAGACTGAGTAGGTTTTTACTGCATAACTAATTTATAAGTAGTGGCGCCACTCAAAAGGTGATTAAGCTACTGATTTTGGAGGCTGTATGAGTGACATTATCAATGTGCAACATAATGCCCAGCAACATTGCTTTGAGGCGCTTGTAGAAGGTTATAGAGCGCATTTGGATTACCACATCCAAGAAGGCATCATTGATTTGCACCACACCTTTGTTCCTGATGAGTTACGAGGCAAAGGCGTTGCTCAGGTTCTCACTCAAGCGGCTCTTAGTTATGCTGACCAACAACAACTGCAAATTCGCCCAAGTTGCAGTTATGTTGCAGCTTATATGCAACGTAAAGGTTTACAGCACGAATAATTATTTTTAAAGCCCATTATTGAGTAATGGGCTTTTTTATAATTGCACAAACAACAATAAAAACAGCTGCTATTGCTTAGGTTAAACCTGTTAAGAATAGGCTTTTTTCTGCGTCTTAATTGCCAAAAAATAATTTAAAAGTAAAAAAGTTACTTACTTGCAGGGGCGGCTCGCAATTTACTTGGTGAGTTGCGTTTAAAGTGATAAAAAATAGCAGTATTTTGATAAAAGTTAGTCGCCATTAAGAACAGAAATACTGGTATAGAGCCTTTTGTGCACTGTTTTTAGTGAGCGTGAATTGACTAACAATGACTATAAAATGAAGGTTTATCATGGCAACAGCTACAGCATCACCCGCTGCCCGTCCTTTAAATAAAGAAGACTATAAAACATTATCTTTGTCTTCTTTAGGCGGCACTTTAGAGTTCTACGACTTTGTTATTTATGCTATCTACATTGAGGTAGTAGTTAAACCTCTATTCCTACCATTAAGCGCTGCTGGCACTATTTGGGCAGATGTGTACGCATGGGGCGGCTTTGCGGCAGGTTATATTGCACGTCCAATTGGCGGCATTATTATGGCGCATTTTGGTGATAAACTAGGGCGCAAAAAAATGTTCACCCTAAGTGTTGCCATGATGGCCGCACCAACTTTTGTGATTGGCATTATGCCAACCTATGAAACCATAGGTATTCTTGCCCCTGTATTATTGATTTTAATGCGTATGCTTCAAGGAGCGGCGATTGGTGGAGAAATGCCTGGTGCTTGGGTATTTATTGCTGAACATACGCCGAAACACCGCTACGGTTTAGGTATTGGTGTGCTAACCAGTGGCATTACAGGTGGCATCATGTTGGGCTTTTTGGTGTCCATCTTAATTGATGTTGTCTTTACTAAACAGGAAGTGCTGGATTATGCATGGCGTATCCCTTTCATTGTGGGTGGTTTGTTTGGCGTAATTTCGGTGTACTTACGCCGTTTCTTATCAGAAACGCCGATATTTAAAGAAATGGCCGAAAAGAAAGAACTTGCCAAGGAAATTCCGGTAGTGACGGTAATGAAAGAGCACAAGTGGGCATGCGTTATTGTTGCCTTGCTAACTTGGACATTATCTACCACTGTAATGGTGGGGATTTTAATGACGCCCAATGCTATTTTGCCAAAAATCTATGGATTTGAGGTGATAGATGCACGTGTGGTGGGCTGTATTTTGGCGTTAACCCTTACTATTGGCTGTATCCTATTTGGCTTCTTGGAAGATAAAATTAAAACGCGTGCAACCATGTTACTGGCGTGGGGTGGTTTAGCAGTAACAGCTAGCATTTTTTATTATGTATTAACGCTAAAACCTGAAATTAACACGGTTTATTGGGTGGCTGCATTAATGGGCTTATTCACAGGGGCTATTTCGACTACACCTATTATTGCGACACGTGCTTTTCCTGCGGCTATTCGTTATTCAGGTTTATCCTTCTCGTATAACTTAGCTTACGCTGTATTTAGTGCTATTACACCAATGCTAACTTTGGCCTTACTTGCGAAAAGTCCAATGGGTCCTGCGTGGTACATTAGTTTTGTGGCTATTTTAGGTATTTGTGTTGCCTTTATTCCTTTAGCTTACAAAGGCTACCAAGAGAAAGCCTTAGCTTAAGGAATTATCTAAAGAACAAACAGCCGCTTTATGCGGCTGTTTTTATTGGTGCAATCAAATGCTTGTGGCGGAATATTAGAGACCAATTAGTATTCTTTAATAGCTAAGATGTCATCACCATCTTGATCTAAACCTTGCTCAATAAAACCAAAGCTAGCGTAAAAATTTTTAGCGATAGGATTATTAGGGTCATAACAAATTTCAATTTGTTTAGGTGCTAAACTTTGTTGAATTTCAGCTAAGGCTAATAACATTGCTTGGCGTCCTATGCCTTGAGCTTGATATGCTTTATCAAGCATAAAGCGCCAAATAGAAGTTTTATCTGTTGTTTCAGGAACCCACATAAAAAATCCAACAGGCTGTTCATCTAAGAAAATTCCTCGAGTTATATAGCTTGGATTAAATGCAGCCTCAACCAGTGACCATACATTGCTAGCAACAAATTCTTCTTGTGCTTCGTACACTTCTAAATCACAAATGGCTTCGTAATTTTGTTGGGTGATAGGCTTTAACGATATATTCATGCTATAGAATCCTATTATTAGGCTAAAAATCTAACCAGCCTTAATAATTATTGGTAAAATCTAGTGTTAGTAATTCATCATTACCCAGCGCTGTTTGTCTGCTTCTGTCACGTTATAAGATAAATACTCTTCAAATAAATCTCTGTTCTTTAGTATTTCTTTATTGTCTTTGTCAGAGCGATATAAGCACTTAGCTCGTTCATCTGCCGTGCAAAAGTAAATGAAGGTTAGCCTTTAATACCTGGCTTTGTGGGGCAACTAAGGATGAGAGTTTACGCTGTGCATAAGCGCCTGTGTAATAGGTTTTATCTGGTTTTGCATTCCAAGCTAAGAGTTCTGTTTGGTTAGCCCATAGTACCCAAACGCCCGTTTGGGTTAGGTAACTTTTTTGCGATTCATTTAGAAATTGAGCAATAGTTTTATCGCTTTTTTTCGTTAAAAGATAAGTGATTTCATGGTTCGTCATATCATCATCTGCGCATACGCTATCTCTATCAATACTGATTTACATAGGTAATTCATTATCTTTTTTGATAAAAAACGCCAGCAAAAGCTGGCGTTGTGTTGTTGCCAAGCTTAAGTACGTTCGCGCTTAGGTAATACGTCTTTGAGTTTGTCGCGCATTGAGCGAATGGATTTTTCAGTGGTTTCCCAGTCAATACAGGCATCAGTAATAGATACACCGTATTTCAGTGCTGAAAGATCAGAACAGATAGGTTGAGCACCCCAGTTAAGGTTGCTTTCTACCATAAGGCCAATAATAGATTGGTTGCCTTCTACAATTTGGTTGGCAATGTTTTCTAATACCAGTGGCTGTAATGCTGGATCTTTATTAGAGTTGGCGTGGCTGCAATCAATCATAATGTTTGGTTTGATTTTTGCCTTGCTTAATTCTTGCTCGCACACAGCAACGCTCACTGAGTCGTAGTTTGGTTTGCCATTGCCACCGCGTAAAACCACATGTCCGTAAGCGTTACCTTTGGTTTCAACCAATGACACGCCGCCTTGTTGGTTGATACCTAAAAAACGGTGCGGGCTAGAAACAGATTGCAAGGCGTTAATAGCTACAGTTAAGCCGCCATCAGTGCCATTTTTAAAGCCAACAGCAGATGACAACCCAGATGCCATTTCGCGGTGCGTTTGTGATTCAGTAGTACGCGCGCCAATAGCAGACCAGCTAATTAAATCTTGTAGATATTGTGGCGTAATAGGGTCTAGCGCTTCGGTGGCAGTGGGCAAGCCAGCTTCTGCTAAATCAAGTAATAGCTTGCGTCCAATATGCAAACCATCTTCAATTTTAAATGAGTCGTCTAGATAAGGATCGTTGATTAAGCCTTTCCAGCCTACTGTTGTACGTGGCTTTTCAAAATACACACGCATAATCAGATAGAGGGTGTCTGATACTTCTTCAGCCAGAACTTTTAGGCGTTGTGCATATTCATGAGCAGCTTTGAGGTCATGAATAGAACAAGGACCAATCACTACAAATAGACGGTGATCTTTACCATCTAGAATGTTTCGAACAACTTGGCGGGCTTGCGCGACCGTGTGGCGTGCACTTTCACTAAGTGGCATTTTTGCCTTGAGTTGTTCTGGCGTGATTAAGGTGACATTGGAAGCAATGTTAAGGTCATTAATCGGTAAATCGGCCATTTCTTTACTCATTCAGGTTTGGGTCGTAATTCGTTTGAACGCAAATGCCGGCGACCCAGATCGGCGTTCATTATTTTTCGTGCAACTGCTCAACCATAGCCGTTTACTAGGCAATGTGGAAGTATTTTTAGTGAATGTTTGCCGAATATTTTATTATTCGGGGTAAAGCGGTGGTAGGCTTTCATCATTACTTGTGCGTTGTTGTGCACTTTTATTTACTAAGCTATTGACAGCGAGCCATAGTTTTTCGCCTTGCCATTCTTGCGCGTTATCGCTGTAAAGTACGCTGTTGAGCTGCTCAATGCTATCAGCTAGCTCGGCATCTTCACGCGCCATTTGCACTAGGTTTTGGGGGTGTAAGCGTGCCCAAGCATCAAGGGCTGAGCGGGCTGTTTGTGGATCATTTTGTAAGCAAGCAAACTTTAAGTTAGTGAGCAGTAGTTGCTGTTGGTTACTTTCTGTTTTGCTAGGCGGCATAATGGCAGGCTGAGTACGTGCATGTTGCCATAAAATAAAGAACGCTAAGCTGAGTAAGGCTAGAGCGGCACTCAGTAGCTGCCAATAAAAATGTTTGTTTTGTTGTGTTTGCAGGCTTTTTTGTTGTTGTTCTATATAGGGTGGAGTGGCAATATTTAATTTAATAGGTGCCACTTCGCTGTGCTCAAGGCTGTCTGTCTGTGTGTTCCACCATGTAACACCGACGCGTGGAATATCTAATAAGCCTGAGGTGTAGGGTAAAATAGCAAGACTTTCCAGGCGTGAACTTGTTATACCTAAAGGTCCTTCTTGTTCATTTAACTTAGGTTGTTCTGTAAAGGTTTTGGCTTGGATATCCATCGTTTGCGCCAGTTTAGGTAGTTCACTACTAGGCAAGCCTTCCGCAGCTATGTGTATTTGGTAATTAATGGCTTGATCTGCATAGTAAGGTTCTTCTGGATGAAGAGTCTGTGTTAATTTTAAATTTTTTGCAGGTAGCCATGGCGTGTCAATAGGATAACTGCTGGGAATAGGCTTCACTGTAAAAGGTATTTCAGGTGATTTAGCGGTTACTTTTTCAGGCGCTTGGTTATTAAATAAGTTGGCGGCTTTTAGCAGTGTGCTACTGAAGGTTTGCGCGGGGATTTTTAATTGGCCAGTAGTTTGTGGAAAGATGGCATAGCGCATTTGAATAACACCAAAGCGTTCACCATTAATAAATTGATCAAACAAGCGTGGCTGCCCAAGCACTTCAACCCGTGCTTGAGGAATTTGTAATGGGCTTAACTGGGTATCTGCTTGTAGTGGATAAGCGTGATAGATGCGTAAGGTAAGTACTAATTGTGCGTTGACATAAACATCATCTTGGTCAAGTCGGCTATCAATATAAACCGGCGCTAGTTTTAAATTTTTTGGCGCAATCAAGGGTTTTACCGTGAGAAAAATAGGATCGCTTTGTAACTGACCTAAGTTAATACTGGGGATGACCAGGTTGCCTTCTTTGCTAGGCAGTAACGTAAGGCGCCAGCGCGTGTTGTGTTGTTTTTCGCCATTGATTTCAGTTAGATAATTATTTTGTTTACTGGCAAGGACTTTAAAATCAGCATCTAACACCTTTAAGTCAGGCAGGCTTTGAGAGCTACGATTTAAAGCTTCAAGGGTTAACTCAAAACTTTCACCGCTGTTAATATCATTACGGTCTACCTGTGCAGTAAAGGTTTCAGCCAACACGGGCTGGCAAATAAATACTAAACAAAAAAATAAGCGGACGAATTTATTCATGGTTGCCTACGTTGCTGTTGTTCTAGCCAGAATTTACGACGTAACAGCTCACTGGGGTCGTCTTCTATTTGCTCTAGCCAATGCTCAAGTGCGTTGTGTTGCAGTAACTCAGGGTTAGTCGCTGTACTTAGCGCGTTATCTGCTGATTCTAAACCAGTGCTGGCTTTTGTAGAGGGAGCATTAGCACTGTTAAGCCCAATGTCATTGGCTTTGCTTTGTGTTTCTTGCTGTTCTAACCATTGTTGAACCTGAGCATGGTTATAGCTTGCCTGGTGTAATTTAGGATTTATCGCCAGTGCTTGTTCATAGGCTGCTAGAGCCTGTTCATATTGTTCAAGGCGGGCGAGGCTGTTACCAAGGTTATAGTGATCTTCTGCCGTTTCTCCTTGGGCGAATAACTGTGCCGCTTGTTGATAATTGCCTGCTTGATAGAAAGCGACGGCTTTCCAGCGCCAATCAGTAAATAATTGAGCCGCTTGCTGTGGATCTTCACTTAATAAACGTTGGGCTTTTTCATTGTCACTGAGCCAAAAATCATTCCATTGCGCTGCTGGGGCAGGTAATGGCGTTAAGCAGACAAAAATAACAAACAACCAGCCGCGGCGCGCCATAAATGCAGCTAATAAAAGAATCGGCAGTAATAGCCAGTAACCTTGGTTACCTTGTTGGAGTAAGGCTTGTTCACGCCAGTGACTGGCAATAGGTGCTTGAATTGGGGTGAGGCTCACTGGTGATTGAGAAAGAAAGTAAATAGGCTTATTAATCTGTTTGGCAAACTGGGCTAACTCAGCGTGATCTAGTTGTGCTAAGGCAATATTACCTTGTTCAGTGCGTAGTAGTTGCCCGTTTTTATCTTGCAAAGGCACACCTTCTTCTGTGCCTAGCATGGCTAAATGCAGGTTACTGTCTTGTTTTTTTAATAATGTACTAATGGCAAGCTGCTCTGCGTTATCTAAGGTATCAGCAATCAGTACTATGGGTGTTTGCTGTGGATTAGGAATCAGCTGCATGGCTTTATTTAAAGCAACATCTGCTCTATTGCCTTGTACGGGCATAATGTCAGGATTAATGGCAAGTAGTAAATTTTTAAGGGTGGCAATGTCTTGTGTTAGAGGTACTAGGGTATGGGCGCTTCCTGAATAAACCACAATAGCGGTGGAGTTAGGTTGGCGTGCATGTACAAATTCTAAAACTGCATTTTGTGCTTGGGTTAATCGTGTAGGGGGGAGGTCAGTCGCTAGCATGAAAGGAGAGACCTTTAATATCAGCACTAATGGTTGATCATTACTCAGAGTGTCTTCTTGTGAGCCTAGGTTAGGCCCAGCTAAGGCCAACAACATGCCTACCCACATGACGCCTAAGAGTACTAAAGGTGCTTTACGGCGCTTTCTTTGTGGCGATAACAACACTGCTTGGAAAGGTTTGGCTAAATACTTACTCCAATAGCTTAACGCAATGGTTTTTTGCCATAAAAAATATAACGGAATAGCAACAAAGGGAATTAATAATAGCCACAGCGGTGCATGCCAATATAGACCTAAGAGCTTAAACATCCTGCGCTCCTTGGGCTAAACGTATGCGCTGTAAGCTTAAAAGTAGGCTTAAAACAAAGGCAACAGCTAAGGGATAAGGAAACAGCTCTTTTATAGTGGCTCGCCATTGCTGCGGCTGTTCATGGGGGTAATGCGCGTCTAGCAAACCTAAGAAATGATTGAAGCTTAAATCATCGGCTACGTGGCTATAAATGGCGCCTGTCATTGCCGCAATTTTTTCGAGTGTTTCTTGATCAAAGTCTAAGTCTAATGGGTTGTCGTCTTCGGCAGCCTGTGGCGTGCCCACGCCTAGGGTGTAAATTTTAATATTTAAATTTGCCGCTAATTTAGCAGCAGCTAATGGGTGCATAACGCCTGAGTTGTTCGCACCATCAGTGACTAAAATAGCAACACGTTGCTTAGCCTCTTGTTCTTGTAAACGCTTGATAGCTAAACCAATAGCATCGCCCATAGCCGTATTTTTGCCAGCAATACCTGGTACTGCATCATTGAGCCAGAAGATCACACTACTCTGATCTAATGTAAGTGGCGCCTGCACATAGGCATTAGAACCGAACAAAATTAAACCAAAACGATCACCTGTACGCTGCTTAATAAGAGTACTTAACTTGTTTTGTACAAGCGCTAGACGCGAAACCATAACGCCATCTAATTCACTATCTTCCATTTGCATGGAGCTCGAAACGTCGAGCAAAATAAGAAAGTCTCTGCCATTACTGGGAAACTGCTCTGGTTGACTAATAATTTGAGGGCGCACAGCGGCGGCTAGTAAAAAACACCAGACTAAAATGGGTAAAAAATAGCTGCGCGTTCGCTGATACCAAGGAGTAGGGAAAGCTTCAGTCAGTTGTTGAAGTTGTTCTGTAAAAGGTACTTGAATATAGCGCGCTTGGCTTTTTGTGGCTGGCAAGCTACGTCTTAGAATCCAAGGTAGCGGAAATAGTAGTAGCAACCAAGGCCAAGCAAGACTAAACATGGCGCTCAATCCAAATACTAATCGCCTGATTAAGCTCATCAATGGCTTTATTTGATAAGGTGCAAGTTGGTCGATAAATACCGTCTACTAAAACCATCCAGCGCGATAAACCAGCTGCCGTGCAACGGCTATCTAAAAAAACTAACCAGTCCTTTCCCGTTAATGTTTGTACATTGGCGTTAGGGTAGTTTGCTACGCACAGGCGTTTAAGTAGTTGGTTAAGTTGTTGTAGCCATTCCATTGCAGGTTGTTCATTGTAAGGGCGTTGCAATAACTTGAGTGCTTGTAAGGCTTCTTCGCGTGCAGTTAGTGGTGTAGGAGCTACAACTAAGTTGGTATTTTTATTAAATTTAGAAAGGCCAAACAAGAGTCCAATTAATAATGCAGTTAAGGCTATCCACCAACCTATAGCAGGCTGCCAACTGTCGATGTAGCTAGGCAATATTAATGGCTCAAGCACTAGTTCTGGCATAACACCGACTCCAGTTGATCATTAACGGCTTTGCTTGTGCTTAAAGGAATTAACGCACAATTAAGCGTTTCTGCTAAAGACTGCCATTGATCTTGGTAACCTTGTGCGATTTTTAACCACTGTTGGCGCACATTATGTGAGAACGAGGAGACACGCACTAAGGTATCTTTTTGCCCGAAATATAAATCTTCACCCGAGGGAATAACCCAATCCAGAGGATCGCTAATAGGCATTAAAATAAGTTCTAAATGTCGCGAAAGGGCGGTTAATAAACTAGAGGCGGCTGTAGTTAATTGTTTGAGATCGCAGATAATAATAGCGATACCTCGTGCATGGGTGCTGTAGAGCAGTTGGCGTAAGATTTCTTCTAAGTTAGCCTTTGCAGCAGAATCACTTAGGCTTAGCTGTTGGTTGGCTGAGGCAAGTTGGGCTAAAAAATGCAATGCATGATTTTGCCCGCGCTTAGGCTTAATAGGCAGACTACGCTCAGCGCTAAAAATAAAACCGCCCACATGGTCTTTGTGTAAAGCGACAGACCAAGCGCACAGTGCTGCTGCTTCGGCGGCAACCACGGATTTAAATTGCAGACTTGAGCCGTAGAATAAGGCGTTGCTTTGCTCAACAAGAATAAAAACAGGGCGCTCACGTTCTTCTTGATAAATTTTAGTATAGGGTTCGCCTGTGCGAGCAGTTACACGCCAATCAATACTGCGCACATCATCTCCCTGTTGATAAATACGTACTTGATCAAACTCCATGCCGCGACCACGTAAACGTGCTCTGTGCTTGCCCATCCGGCTATGTAACGGTAGTGAGCGTTGTAGTAGCATAAGCTTATGTGCTTGATGTCTTAGTTCAAGTAACTCATCTAATGAGACAGAAGTACGCGCCTTAGGCATATTAGGTAACCGGTACGCTATCTATAATCATTTGGAGTACATTATCTACATTGACGCCTTGGGCATGGGCTTCAAAAGATAAGATGACTCTATGGCGCAATACATCAAAGAGTAATGCTTGCACATCTTCAGGCGTAACAAAATCGCGGCCTGCCAGCCATGCATGAGCGCGAGCACAACGTTCTAAGGCTATAGTGCCACGTGGGCTTGCGCCATAACTTAACCATTGTGCCAGTTGTGCATTGAATTTTTCAGGTGAACGTGTGGCGATGATTAATTGAACAATGTACTCCTCAATCGCACTGGCTACATGGATTTGCCATATTTCTTGACGGGCTTGCACTAGGGTATCGCAAGAAATCTGTGGCGATTCTGCAATTTCTAACTGTAATGCTTGTTGGCGGGTGAGTTGTAAAATTTTACGCTCGGTAGCTGCATCTGGGTAATCTACATTCACCTTAAGTAAGAAACGATCAGTCTGCGCCTCGGGTAGAGGGTAGGTACCTTCTTGTTCAATGGGGTTTTGGGTTGCCATTACCAAAAATATTTCAGGTAGAGCATAGCTGTTTTGGCCAACACTAACCTGCTGTTCAGCCATAGCTTCTAATAAGGCAGACTGTACCTTGGCAGGGGCACGGTTGATTTCATCAGCCAGAATCAAGTTATGGAAAATAGGCCCAGCTTGAAACTCGAAAGTACCCTGAGCGGGGCGATAAATATCGCTTCCTGTAATATCGGCAGGTAATAAGTCTGGCGTAAACTGGATGCGTTGAAACGAAGCGTCTAGGCCTTCTGCAAGGGCTACAATAGCTTTGGTTTTGGCTAAACCCGGTACGCCTTCTACTAGCAAGTGACCATCTGCCAATAAGGCAATCAGCAAGCGCTCAACAAGAGTTTCTTGCCCAAGAATATGTTGCTGTAGATAACGGCGTAACGCCATAAACGCATCACGAGAAGACATAGCTGTACCTAGTTAGAAATTCTGTGCACTTTAGCTTAAAGCCATTTCAAAGTTCTATGCGCTAAGTTAAACAATTTGTATTAGCTTCTTATTAGAAAGGAGCGGGAGACTCAAAACGCATAGGCTCGCCAGTGGCTGGGTGAGTTAATGCGAGCATGCTAGCATGCAAACATAAGCGCTCAGCCGCTTGTAATGCATCACCCTGAGCATAGAGTTGATCACCTAATAACGGGTGTCCAATAGCTAGCATATGGACGCGCAGCTGGTGTGATCTGCCAGTGTAAGGGGTTAGCTCAACGCGACAAAAACTATCTTGACGTTCTATCACTTTCCAGAACGTTAATGCGTGCTTGCCTTGCTCATGGTCGACAATATGCCGTGGTTTGTTCGGTGGATCATATCGCAAAGGTAGCTCTATACGGCCCTCATCCTTTGGTTGCCCCCAGCAAAGCGCAGTATAGCCTTTATCTGTTTCACGATCATGAAACTGGCGAGAAAGTTCACGGTGGCTGTCGGCATCACGCGCGAGTACTAAAATTCCGGATGTTTCCCAATCTAACCGATGGACAATGCGTGCTTCTGGGTAGCCGTTATCGTTTAATCGAGTAACCAAACAGTCTTTGTTGTCTTCAGCGCGTCCTGGTACAGACAGTAGCAGGCTAGGTTTGTTAACAATTAAGATATGCTGATCTTGATAAATAATTTCGATATTCGATAACGGCATTAGGGCTTTCCACAATAAAATAAACAGCAAAATAGCTCAGGCGGCATTTTAGCCTGTATTGAGTTTATAGGGTAAGTGTTGCTAGATGGAAAGTTTAGCTAGTTACTGATGAGTGCGCAGCGGCTATTGTAGTTATATGCTTTGCTGTATGAAGCAATAAAGGCGATAAGCTATCGCCTTTACTTGAAAGAACTTAATTACTTACCTATCAGGTAAGGTAATATTGAGTTCTAAAATAGAGCAACTGTCTTGATCTTCCAATGAAACTTGCACTTGTTCGTTATCAATATTGACGTATTTACGAATGACTTCTACTAATTCCTTTTGTAGCGCAGGTAAATAATCAGGCTGACCGCGCTTGCCTCGTTCGTGCGCCACAATAATTTGTAGGCGCTCTTTAGCAATAGAGGCAGTAGGTTGCTTCTTACGCGATCGTAGGAAGTCTAAAATGCTCACTCTTTACCTCCAAAAATACGCTTAAAGAAGCCTTTTTTCTGTACTTCTAGGAAGCGATGAGGAATGTCTTTACCTAATAAACGATCAACCGAGTCGCTATAGGCTTGCCCCGCATCGCTTTGCTCATCCAAAATAACAGGAATACCCTGGTTCGACGCTTTAAGTACGGCTTGTGATTCTGGTACTACACCAATCATAGGAATAGAAAGAATTTCTTCAACATCATCTACACTGAGCATTTCGCCTTTAGCTACGCGCTCGGGGCTATAGCGTGTGAGTAGTAGGTGTTCAACTATAGGCTCGCGGCCTTCTTTGGCTCGTTTTGATTTGCTTGCCAGTAAGCCTAGCATGCGATCTGAGTCGCGCACAGAAGAAACTTCAGGGTTGGTTACCACAATGGCTTCGTCAGCAAGGAACATGGCCATTTCTGCGCCTTTCTCAATACCCGCCGGCGAGTCACACAAGACAAAGTCAAATTGCTCTGCTAGCTCAGTGATAACTTTTTCAACGCCTTCGGGAGTGAGCGCATCTTTATCACGTGTCTGGCTGGCGGCAAGCACATAAAGGTTTTCAATGCGTTTGTCTTTAATCAAGGCTTGATTAAGCGTGGCATCACCATTGATCACATTAATGAAGTCATATACGACACGGCGCTCACAGCCCATAATTAAGTCAAGGTTGCGTAACCCAACATCAAAGTCGACTAATACCGTTTTATGACCACGTAGCGCTAGACCTGTGCCAATCGCTGCGCTAGTAGTTGTTTTGCCTACGCCACCTTTTCCAGAGGTCACAACGAGAATCTTGCCCAAGTGGATCACCTTAAATGAAAAAAAGTAAAATTTAAAAAATCAATAGATAAAGTATGATTTAAAGCTCATTGATGATCAACTGATCATCCTCAAGCATAATGAAACAAGCCTTTTCCCACAGTGGAGAACGACGTAAATCTTCAGCTACTTTATATTGGCCAGCTATAGATATTAACTCAGCAGCCATTTGCTGGCAGTAAACGCCAGCCGAGGTGTCGCCGCTTAATCCTGCTAAAGCTCGCCCACGTAAAGCACCATATACATGGATGTTGCCATCAGATAATAGTTCCGCACCAGCGCTAACACTAGACATTACAATTAGATCACAGTTCTTTGCCACTATTTGTTGACCACTTCGCACAGGTTGGCGAATTACTTTGGCGCTTTTATGCAATATTGAGCTTTCTTTAGTTTCTGTTATGGAAATATTATTTTCTTTTGGCTTTTGCAATTGACTAACCGCTGTAGCGCGCTCTTTTTCTTGGCCTGCATTGATAACAGGAAGATATAAGTGTTGTGCTGCGTTACTATCTTGTTCACGTTGCGAGCGAATAGCTACAGTGAATAGGCTAAACTCGCGGCAAAGGCTGACAATGGCATTAAGATCAAGTGTAATATCAGGGTTAGCAAGTTTATCTAATGCTAAAATCAAAGGGGTATTATTGAATAGATTAGGCGCTTGCTTAACTTTTTCTGCAAGTTGTTGTTTAAGTGCGACTAGGTCAGGCTCTATGAGTTCGAGTACAGTAATTGTTAAAGTGCTACCTTTAAATTGAAAAACAGCAGTATTTGAGGTTAGGTCTGAAGGTTTCATGAAAATCTCAATAAACTTAAACAACATGGCAATTTACAGCATGACAGTCTATTAAACTGTTTACCATTGTAAACTATTTATTTTTATGCATTTGGAATCTAGTTATGCAACGAGTGCAGTTTCAGCAAGCTTTTTTACATCCTAAATACTGGCTAACCTGGTTAGGTTTAGGCTTTTTATTCTTAATTTCACTACTACCTTATGCTGTTTTATTATGCTTAGGCCGTATTCTAGGATGTGTGATGTATTATGTTGCCAGCCAGCGCCGGCATATTGTGCAACGTAATCTTGAGCTTTGTTATCCGAACTTGACCTTTGCCCAACGCAAGGCTTTAGTGAAAGCTAATTTTGCTTCAATGGGAATTGCTTTTTTTGAAATGGCCATGAGTTGGTGGTGGCCAAAAGCACGTTTGGCTAAATTGGCCCATATTGAAGGACTGGAGCATTTACAAAAAGCTCAAGCCGAAGGGAAAGGGGTTATCTTAACGGCTATTCATTTTACTACCTTGGAAATTGGCGCAGCACTTGTAGGTCAACGACAAACAATTGATGGTATGTATCGTCAGCATAAAAATCCTGTTTTTGATTATGTGCAGCGCCGTGGGCGTGAGCGTCATAACTTAGACTCCATTGCTTTAGAGCGTGAAGACGTGCGAGGTATGCTTAAACAATTACGCCAAGGTCGTGCCATTTGGTACGCACCTGATCAAGATTATGGCATTAAGCAGGGCATTTTTGTTCCTCTATTTGGCATTCAAGCGGCTACGGTAACAGCCACTAGCAAGTTTTCGCGCTTAGGTCGTGCTTTAGTTGTGCCTATGACACAAGTACGCTTGCCTAGGGCTCAGGGTTATCAAATAACAATTCATGCGCCGGTGGAAGATTTTCCAACAGAGAATGAATATGAGGACTGTTTACGTATTAATCAATGGGTTGAACAGGCCATTAATAGCCAGCCGGAGCAATATTTATGGGCGCATCGTCGTTTTAAATCACGCCCAGAAGGACAAGCAAAACTTTATTAGGATAATAGTATATGGCCAAGGTTGGTTTAGTGTTATCTGGCGGTGGTGCACGCGCAGCTTATCAGGCAGGCGTGCTACGTGCTATTGCGGGGCTTTTACCCGTTAATGCGACTTGTCCGTTTCCTATTGTGGTAGGTACATCGGCGGGCGCATTAAACGCGATGGGAGTTGTACAAGGCGCGCAAAACTATGCTGCTGCTTGTGATCAACTCTATGCTTCTTGGCAGCATTATCAGTTTGCAAATGTTTACCGTAGTGATTGGCGGGGAGTTATGTGCCAAGCAGGGCAGTTTACCTTGCGCCATTTGCTTGGTTTTGGTAAAGCAAAAAAACCACCAGCTTTGCTAGATAGTTCGCCATTATACGAACTCTTAAAGCAAGAAATTGATTTTGAAAAAATACAAGCTGTATTAACCAATAAAGTTATTGAATCACTGGCAATTACTGCTTTTAGTTATGCCTCAAATCAGTCAATCACTTTTTTTCAAAGTCATTTAACCATCAATAACTGGCAACGTTTTCGCCGAGCAGGGGTGCGTACTCATTTAACCTTAGCGCATGTGTATGCTAGTGCATCAATTCCCTTGTTGTTTGCACCTGTGCAATTAGATGATGGCTATTATGCGGATGGAGCTGTGCGACAATCTTCACCCATTAGCCCGGCCTTGCATTTAGGTGCCGAAAAAGTACTAGTTATTGCCCTTGGTAATCCTACAAAAAATACTCAAAGTACATTGATTGCAGGGCAGCCGAATTTGTCCAATATTGCAGCTAATTTGCTAACCAGTACTTTTGATGATCATCTTAGTGAAGATTTAGAGCGGTTATATCGCGTGAATCAATATGTGCCGTTGTTACGAGAGCAAGAGCATATACGCAGTGTTAAACATGTTGATGTCTGTGTGGTTTCGCCCAGCCAAGATGTAGATCTTATTGCCAGCAAATATCGCAAAGCTTTGCCTAATGCACTTAAACCATTCTTACGTGGTTCAGGCGCTATGTCAGCTAAAAGTGGTGGGGTGCTAAGTTATTTATTATTTCACCCTGAATACTGTAATGAGCTTTTAGCATTGGGTTATCAAGATGCGCTGGCGCAGAAAGAGCGCATCTTGAAATTTTTAGCGATTTAAGCTTACTCGGCTGTTTGTACTTCACGTGCTTTAGTGTAGATATAACGCACCGCTTCATATTCAAAGGGGGAGTTGAGCTTACCGTAAGCCATATCAATGCTGTCGCGAATGTTAATAGCACGTAATCCCCATAAT
Source organism: Pseudomonas sp. F1_0610 (assembly GCF_047470865.1). Classification (NCBI taxonomy): domain Bacteria; kingdom Pseudomonadati; phylum Pseudomonadota; class Gammaproteobacteria; order Pseudomonadales; family Pseudomonadaceae; genus Pseudomonas; species Pseudomonas sp. F1_0610. Next base: position 40,941 of record NZ_JAZDRH010000005.1, on the reverse strand, counting down.
TCTAAATGGCGATTAGAAGCGCTGGCATTATTAAAGGCATCCACAGCAGCACTGATTTCAAAGTCTACATATAACCCAAGACCGTCACGTACATTCGACGGTCCCATAAATGGAATAATGATATAAGGACCGTTAGGCACACCATAGAAAGCCAGTGTTTGTCCAAAGTCGGCACTTTGCTGTTCTAACCCCATTTTGGTTGCTGGATCCCAAATACCAAAGACACCAAAAACAGTATTAAACATAAAACGCGCAGTGGTGATGCCAGCTTTACGCCCTTTAAATTGAGCAACACTATTAAAGAAAGTTGGAATTTCACGTAAATTGCTGGTGAAGTTCTGAATACCTTTGCGCACCGGCTTTGGCGTAACATAGCGATAGCCACGCACAATAGGCAGATAAACATATTGGTCAAAACGATAGTTAAATTGATAGGTGCGCCGGTTAATGTTTTCAAAAGGATCATATACATTAAGTGCATCTATAGTAGAGGCAACAAATTCATCATGCTCACCTTCTGGCACAAAGGTGAGCCGATCCAATGGGTTTTTATAACCATCAGCATCAATGTTAGGCGTATTGGCGCTAGCAACAGCTGTAAAAGATAAAAGACAGGCTAGAGCAAAGCCGCAGGCTAAGTTAAGTTTAGTCACGTAGGAACTCCAGCATGTCGTTAGCATTTACAATGTAGTCAAAGTTTCCACAATGCCCACCATAAGGATAGAGGAAAAAGCGCTGATCGCCGAAGGTTTCACGTAAATAACCTAAATCGCCTTTACCTAAAATAGGGTCATCAGCGTTATGCATTACTGCGATTTTGTTTGATGTTTTTAAATAATCAGTAATGGCATAAAGGCTGGTTTGATGAATAAGCTCATCAAGTGAATTGCCTTGGTACTTTTCTTTCCAAAAGGGTAAAAGCTGAGTTTCTAAATAACACTCGAAATCGCACATAAGAGCTTTTTTAAAGAAAGGCGTTAGACTGGTGCTATTGGTAATACGTATATCTGCTGGTGTATAGAGCCCGCGTTGGTTAATTAAGTCAGCGGTAAAACTAATATCGGCAGAAAAGAAGCGGAACATACTGCCAATGAGCATGGCCATTTGGTTGTCATCTAAACGCTCTGGTGAGTTCTGAAAATCAAAAATAACAGCTTCATCAATATTAAAGTTGCCACGCTTCTTAAAGTACAGCGTTAACTTGTCAAAGATAATTTGATAAAAGTTGCGTTTATCATTTTCATTCTTAATTTGAACGTCTACCAATGAATCTAGGTTTGACACAGAGGTGAACAAGTTAACAGGTGGGTTTAGTAAGAGTACTTTTTTAAAATTAAATGACTGTTTTGTTTCATCAATATGGCTTAAAAAAGCAGCATCTAATGCGCCTAGGCTATAGCCTGTTAGATACCAGTCGGTAGTTTGTAATTTACCATGCTGCTGAACACTAATGGCTTGCATTACACGGTATAAATCTAGGCTATCTTGTGGTGTAAAGCCTGGCGTAGCAGTACTTGATGCAGCGGCCATAAAGTCGTAGCTGGTAGGCGAAGAAATTTGAATAACATTATAGCCATCGCCATAGAAAAGCCGTTTTAGATACTCAACCGTGGTGGTGTCATAGCGTGAGCCTGTGCCAGCAATAATAAAGATTGTGGGCGCGGCATGTTTTTGTTTAGCTACTCGATATTTAAGATGCTTTACTGCCCAAAAAGGGGCTGGAAGCTTTTCTTCACGCTCAGGCAAAAGTCTAAGCGTAAAGTCTTTTTGATCAATAGCAGAGTAACTCGGTAGTTGTGGATGCAGTACGGAGGGGGTTGAAGCAATAGTTGACTCAAAAGGATTAGTTAATGGATAACCATAGCTTTGTTCGTCATAGGTTTTAGCCAAACCAGATGAGGTAAAAAATAAAAAACACAGACTCAGCAGTGCAGGGATTTTCTTCATGGAAAACTTCCGAACATGTGAATCTAGTAAAAGATTCAGCCGTTAATTAGTCGAGGGATACTCCTACAGCTATTGGAATACTGTCAAGTTGTAAACAGCGGATTAGCTTCCTACCACGCATTTCTACGTGGTAGGTAATTGTATCTTTACATTACGCGTTGGCCTGGAATTGCACCTTGGTCAGGGCTGAGTAAGTAAATTTCGCTGCCACCGGGGCCAGCCGCTAATACCATGCCTTCTGAAATACCAAATTTCATTTTGCGTGGTGCTAGGTTGGCAACGTAGAGTGTTAGACGTCCTTCTAGCAAGCTTGGATCAGGGTAGGCGCTTTTGATTCCTGAAAATACATTACGTTTTACTCCGCCTAAATCTAAGCTTAAACGCAGTAATTTATCAGCACCTTCTACAAACTCCGCTTTTTCAATCAGTGCAATGCGCAAGTCAACGGCTGCAAAGGCATCAAAATTAATTTCCGCGGCTAAAGGCGCTTTATCAAGCTCGCCATTAGTAGTTGCTGCTGGCGCTACGTTCGTTTCTAAAAGATCTTGTTTGGAGGCTTCTGTCATTTTCTCAATATCTTTCATATCAATACGTGTTAGTAAAGGTGTGAACTCATTAAGTTGATGATTGATGAGGTCATTCGGTAAATCTGCCCAAGTAAAAGCTTTAACGTTTAAGAAGTTCTCAGCAGCTTGAGTTAGTTGAGGTAAAACGGGTTTTAGTAAAATGACTAATTGGCGGAATAGATTAATGCCTAATGAACAGATAGCCTGAACTTCGGCTTGTTTGCCTTCAACTTTGTTCATCGCCCAAGGCGCTTTATCTGCAATATAAGCATTTGCAAGGTCTGCTAAAGCCATAATTTTGCGCATAGCTTTAGCAAAATCACGGGCTTCATAAGCACTGGCAATCTCTGCTTCAGCTTGCGCAAATGCCTGTGTTAGCTCAGGCTCTTGGGCGGGCTGTGTAAGTACGCCATTATTACCTTTATGCACAAAGCCAGCACAGCGGCTAGCAATATTAACAACTTTGCCTACCAAGTCAGAATTTACTTTTTGGGCAAAATCCTCAAGGTTTAAGTCTAAATCTTCAACCCCAGTGCTCAGTTTAGAAGCGTAGTAATAACGTAGATACTCTGGATTTAAATGGTCTAAATAAGTACGAGCTTTAATAAAGGTGCCGCGTGATTTAGACATCTTAGCGCCATTTACGGTTAAATAACCATGCACGTTGACTCCAGTAGGTTTGCGTAAGTTAGCGCCATGCAGCATCGCTGGCCAAAAGAGTGCATGGAAGTTGGTAATGTCTTTACCAATAAAGTGGTATAGCTCAGTGTCTGTATCTTCTTGCCAGTAACTATCAAAATCTAATTCTGGGCGGCGCGCGCATAGATTTTTAAAGCTCGCCATATAACCGATAGGGGCATCTAGCCAAACGTAGAAAAATTTATCTTTTGCCCCTGGTATTTCAAAACCAAAGTAAGGTGCATCACGTGAGATATCCCATTCCTGCAAACCGCTGTCGAGCCATTCAGCCAGTTTGTTGGCAACAGATTCTTGCAATGTTCCGCTGCGTGTCCACTCTTGCAGCATGCTTTGAAAGTTAGGCAGCTTAAAGAAAAAATGCTCAGAGTCTTTCAGTACAGGCGTTGCACCCGAAATAGTTGAGTATGGATTTTTTAGCTCAGTAGGTTGATAGGTTGCACCACATTTTTCGCAGTTATCACCGTATTGATCGGCTGTTGCACACTTAGGGCAGGTGCCTTTAATAAAGCGATCAGCCAAAAACATGCCTTTTTCAGGGTCATAGTATTGGGTGACATTGCGGCTAGCAATGTGTCCTGCGGCTTTAAGCTTTAGATAAATCTGTTCTGATAACTCGCGGTTCTCAGGGCTGTGAGTACTGTAGAAATTATCAAAGTCGACATGAAAATCTTTAAAATCGCTGTAATGTTCTTCACGAACATAATCAATTAGCTGTTGAGGGGTAATGCCTTCTTTTTCTGCACGTAACATAATAGCTGAGCCGTGGGCATCATCGGCGCACACATAAGTGCAAAGATGACCACGCATTTTCTGAAAGCGAACCCACATGTCAGTTTGCACATACTCAAGCATATGTCCTAAGTGGATTGAACCGTTGGCATAAGGAAGGGCGCTGGTAACAAGAATTTTGCGTTGTTCGCTCATAGCTATCTTTTATAGTTGGTGAATGAAAAATAAGAACAAACAACTATATAGCTAAGCTTGTTTTTTTGCATCTTTAAACTGCTAAACGAGAGTTTGAGCAAAAAACGTGGATATAGCTTTGTAAGTATTTGCGCTACTATAAAGGCATTCGACGAAGGTAGGAGCTACATATGAGCGTTACCCCAGAGCAGATTGAAACAGTACTGCGTCAGTATACCGACCCCCATTTAGCAACTGATCCTGTAACAGCAGGTTGTATTCGCCAAATCAAAGCAGATAACAGCCAAGTACAGATTGACTTAGTGCTGCCTTATGCTGGCGACTTATTTAAAGTAGGCTGGGCGCAAGTTCTTGAAATGGCTGTAAAAAACGAGCTTGGTTGCACGGATGTACGGGTTAATATTAGCTATCAAATTCCTACGTATCAGGCAGCTGATACGCCGGCATTACAGAAAGTAAAAAACGTTGTTGCCGTGGCTTCTGGCAAAGGCGGTGTGGGTAAGTCAACTACAGCGGTTAATTTGGCATTAGCTTTAGCTCGAGAAGGCGCTAAAGTTGGCATGCTAGATGCCGATATTTATGGCCCTAGCCAAGGCATTATGTTTGGTATTACCCCAGGTACTAAGCCAGAACTATGCGAAATAAATGGGCAGAAGTTTTTTGTACCCATTAAAGCGCATGGAGTTGAAGTAATGTCCATGGCTTTTTTAGCAACAGATGATACACCTATGGTTTGGCGTGGCCCTATGGCGTCGGGAGCTTTACTGCAACTGATTACACAAACCGCCTGGGGTGAGTTGGATTATTTAGTAGTGGATATGCCGCCAGGAACAGGTGATATTCAATTAACCTTAGCGCAGAAAATTCCTGTAGCGGGCAGTGTTATTGTCACAACACCACAAGATATTGCCTTGCTTGATGCGCGTAAAGGTATTGAAATGTTCAACAAGGTTAATATTCCAGTACTTGGCGTAGTAGAAAATATGGCGGTGCATATTTGCTCTAATTGTGGTCATGCGGAACATATTTTTGGCGAGGGCGGCGGTGAGCGTTTAGCTGAGTTATATGGCATCGACTTATTGGCTTCATTACCATTATCGCTAGCAATTAGAACGCAATGTGATGGCGGTAAACCAACGACTATTGCTGATCCACAAAGCCAAATTGCAATGATTTACCAAGAGCTAGCCCGCACAGTAGGTGCTCGTTTAGCACAAAACCAAAGCCAAATGCCTACTATTGAAATTGGCTAACATGATTGCAGCATAAAAAAACCCGTCACAAGTGACGGGTTTTTTGCATTCGGCTAGAAGTTAAGCAACAACTTGAACTTCTTCTGCTTGCATGCCTTTTTGACCGCGAGTAGCAACGAAAGTTACTTTTTGGCCTTCTTTCAGAGTGCGGAATCCTTCAGATTGGATAGCGCGGAAGTGAACGAATAAATCTTCACCTTGCTCTTGAGTAATGAAGCCGAAGCCTTTTTCGTCGTTAAACCATTTAACGGTGCCAGTTTGACGGTTAGACATTTCTGTCTCCTTGATCATAAGAATTAAACAGGTGTAAGCCTGCGGGTGTTACTGAGCGCAAGGAGTTACCGGAGTCTAAATTCTTAGCACAGCCAAGCCTTTATGGAATCGCGTTACAACATGCAGCAGCAGCAAACCTATACTCTACCTGTTTTTTCGCTAAGTGCTATAGTTATTTTGGTTTAGTTGTAAAAAAAGCCCGATAGATCAACTTTTTATTTAGATTTCTGTAAAGAATCATACCTGCTTTGCTTTCGTAGTAGAGCGCTGCTTGATAAGATGCACAGCAATTTGTCTTGTCGTGGAAAGAATGTTTATGAGTATTAAATCAGATAAGTGGATTCGTCGCATGTCGCAAGAACACGGCATGATTGAGCCTTTTGTTGAGCGTCAAGTGCGTAATGAAGGTGATGAACGTATCATTTCTTACGGCGTGTCTAGCTATGGATATGACGTTCGTTGTGCGGATGAATTCAAAGTATTCACTAATATACATTCTGCAACAGTTGACCCTAAAAATTTCGATGAAAAAAGCTTTGTTGATATCAAAGGACCCGTTTGCGTTATTCCGCCTAACTCATTTGCACTAGCAAGAACCGTTGAGTATTTTCGCATTCCGCGTAACGTGCTGACTATTTGCTTGGGTAAAAGTACGTATGCACGCTGTGGTATTATTGTTAATGTCACTCCGTTAGAGCCAGAGTGGGAAGGGCACGTGACGTTAGAGTTCTCCAACACTACTAATTTGCCTGCTAAAATTTATGCGTATGAAGGCGTTGCTCAGATGTTATTTTTAGAGTCAGATGAAGAGTGTGAAACCTCCTACAAAGATCGTGATGGAAAATATCAAGGGCAAACAGGGGTTACTTTGCCTAAGGCATAAAGTGTGTAAAAGTTGACAGTAGCCTAGGCTGGCTATATAGTGCGCGCCACGTAACGCAGCGGTAGTTCAGTTGGTTAGAATACCGGCCTGTCACGCCGGGGGTCGCGGGTTCGAGTCCCGTCCGCTGCGCCATATTTAAAGCCCTTATGTTGAAAAGCATAGGGGCTTTTTTATTGCACAAAATCTATCATGCATAACTCAAGCAGCCAGTAAATCTAAGCATTGAGGCAGTTATACAATCACTAAAAACATCCAAGTATTCCTTGTTAAATAGATTTGGTCTGTATCTTATCTTATTTTATTAATGGCTTATCAGGTTGCTCACTTAATTAAAAGAGCTTATTGTAGCGCGGCGGTTGTTTTGTCGTTGATTTGCGCATTTATTGTCATAGCATAAAGAACAATAAAGACAATAGAGCTGCAAAATATACGCGTCCTTGCGTTTAATATTCTCTCTACATCTCACTGGGCGTGTATGCGAAAGTAATCTTATTACTTTGCCATGATCTAAGTCCGTTACGCTCTGAGTACAGCTCTAATACCACTTCGCCTTGATAATCTGTTTCTATGGTTGTAGTGGTTGCAGCCATGGCTGTAGTACTGGCTAGTAGCGTGTTGTTGTCTTTGCGTAGTAGTCGCACGGTGTAAGTTGTTTCGGGTTCTGGGCCTATGCTTTGCATGTAGTAGTCAATCATTTGATCTGCTTGCAACAAGCGGTCACGGTGTGCCCAGGTAATGATAATCGAGCCTTGTACTTGGCTTGGATAATACTCGCCATTGATCTTGACGTTAGCAGGTGGGTACGGCCTAGCTTGACGCTGCTGCATAGTGAGGCTGTCTATTGCCGCTAGCACAGGATTGAGCGTGGCTTCACTGGTACGCGTTATTACTCTGGCTTGTACCGTGGTGCTAGGTGCGTATTCTGTTTGATCAATACCTACGGTGTCATCGTAAAACCATATTTCGCTACCGGCATCATGCGCAGTAGGTACTGTATCTACACAGCCACGTCCTACTTTGATTTGACCTGCCGCTACATCTATATAGTCAATACGAACAATCTCATCACCTATGATTGCAGCCGAGCCAACCTCTACATCAGATAACACCAGCATGTCACCACTGACAAACAGTGTGTTGTTTAGTGCATCAATAGCAATTGATAGACGCAATAACTCGGCAAAGCTAGCGGTGTCTTTGTTTTCCCATGCACCAACGCCAACCCGCGTTTCTAAATCATAGTTTTGGTGCAAGCTGGTTGGTTTAATAGCAAGACTAGTTAAGTAGCAAGCAGTACTAGGAATAAGGTTCACCTCAGCTTCGGTGGTCATGCTAACGATATCACGCCAGTTACGCTCTATTAGTTTACGTTTGTAGGCAACTTGTGGGGTGCGGTCAGGCGCAACCCATTGCGGCGGTTGTGCTTCAGATATACTTTGAGCAGGCATGCCAAATACATCTTGCACCACAGTAATCGTCATCTCACCACTGCTTAGTGTGCCATCCTCAACACGGCCTGCGCGTACAATAAGGTTGTTAATACCACGCCGTTTACTACTAATACGCAGTGGCTTACCTGGCTCAATTCGCCAGCCACGCCTATCTAGTTTAACTTTGAAACGTTTAAGATTAGCCGCACGTTGGGCTAATTCTCGGTTGGCAACACGTCCTGCTAGTTCTTCGGTAGGGATACCTGAATAATCCAGTGATGTGGTGATCACTTGCCCATCCGAATGAATAGCCGCAAGGTTGCGTTCGCGCCATTGACGGTCGTTATCTGTGATTGGATCATGCCAGCGTAAGATCAGCTCGTTAACTGCGCCAGAGCTTGCACCGTTATCGTCCTCTTCTATTGTGAGCAAGCCGTTTTCTTCATCGAAATAAGGCAAACTATCTACGTCATAATCATCACGAATTAAATCTAAGTAGAACAATCCGTCAAAGCGGCTTTGATAAAGGCTAGCGCCTATGTGGTTTACAATGGTTTCCACAAAGGATTTAACCGCTTCTTGGCGTGTCCAGCGAATACATAAACCAAAACCCTCTTGGGCAAGACGATCAGCAGCTAAACGAAAAGACGCATCGCTGAGTAGTGATCTATCCATACCACCACCCCAGTCACGATTGGTTAAGCATTCGTAAATAATATGTGCAGGATTCATTGCATGAATTTGCCCATCTTTTAATGGTATCGTGGCTTTTCCTGCATACCACGTATTATCACCATCCCAGCCTTTAGTGGTGCGACGCAAGCGGATTTTCCACGGCTTTATATAAGGGTTCATCGCAGCAATTAAGCCGTCATAAAACAGACTTACAATGCCGCGAAAAGCAGGTACATCACCGCCTAACATACTTTTTAAAGCCGAAGGGGCTTGCTGTGTTTTTTCACCCATCATTAAATGCAGTGAACCTTGGATGCCACCTTCTTTTTTTTCGCCGCCAAAAAGCCCAGGCTTATCTATATAAATAGTCTGCGTTTGATTGGCATTGCCTTTATAGATTTGCTTTCCATCGGCGGTGATTTCTACCAGCTCGTCAACAGGTCCACGGCACGCACCCATATGGATGCCCATGTAGTATTTATAACCAATAACCACACTTTTCTTACTGCCCATAAAGTTCCTTCCTTGCATGTGCCACTAGCCGTAGTGCTAAGGCATCTTGAGTGGCTTCTAGTTGACTGGCGTAAATACCGCCTTGTTGAACTGCTTGTGCCCAACTAAGCTGATAACGTTGACAAAACTGGCGCGCACCGCGATGACAAAAACCTTGCCCTACGCTTAAACCTTGCACGCTATGCAGGTGCTCAAAAGTGACAAGAAAATCAGTCATTATTTACCACTCTTTGTTTTTATTTTTGATGTGCGTAAGTTGCCATAACTAAGCACCTGCCAGCCGCTAATCCAGCAATCACCAAAGATCACACTTTGCTCTGTACCTTCATCCGTATTGGGCATATTGAAGTCGTCAATAGCGGCAGGCTTAGGGGATTTTGGCTTAGGCTGCATGGCGTAGCTAACAATGAGCGATACCACCAAAATCGCAATTTGGTAATAAATCATAAAGGCTCCTAGAAGATATTTTGGCCGTAGGGCGATTCGCCCGCCAAATGAGGGATGCCGCCAAAGTTGTCTAAGTTATTGAACGACTTGCAGCCGCTGGTAGTTTGTTTGCAACCCGGATAAACACGTATTTCAGCACCTAGCGCCAAGCCTGTTGTGCCACCTAATAAGAACAGTTTGCTTTGCTGGTGTTGTTGAATGCCGCGGCGCTCATAGCTGCCGCCAGCTAGCATCCATTCCACATAGCCACCTGTAAAATAGCCAGCTTGATAACCTGCAAACGCGCCATTCTCTAACATGGCGCCATCCATATTTTGAATACTGCTTTGCACGCGATAATGGTCACGATTCACGCCACAGGCTACTGAATATAAAGCATGTGGGCAGCTACGTTCCCAGCACAAACGTAAGCCCGTCATATCCATGCGTTCTGACAGTTGCGCGCAAGTAATCACGCAGCTTTCAGGTTTTGGCCAACCAACATTGCGCACTTCGCCTGCATAGATAACCACAAAATCATCGATGCCAAAATGGCGCATATAAATAGTGATAAAAATAGGGCTAGAAGGCGCGGCACCACGGTATAACTGCGCTACTTCTAAACTAGCAGGTGCGGTAATTTTTAAAGCATCAGCTGTGCCTTGACCTGTCTGTTTAATACCACTATCGCTAATACCACCCACTAAACTTTTAAAGATTTGATTATTATGGGTGATATCACGATCTGAGCTGTTATAAGTAAAGCGCAGTACATCGCGCCTAAACTCATACAACCGTATGGGCTGTGCATCAGCTAAAGATTTTTCAATTTGGTTGAAACTCATCGTCACGCACGCCTCTAAAAATAAGGCTAGTTTGCGCGACTCCTTCTGAGTCTGTTAGATGTTCTATTTCAGCAGTGTCACTGTCGCTACGGCATAGCATTAACCAACTTATGCGCCGTACTTGATGTGGTTCTATTTGTTGTCCTAACGGGCTATCTAATGCTAAACGCTCAACTGTAGTGCTTTGTTCGGCGCTGGCCACAATACGCCGATAAAATACTTCACCTGTGTGCAGTTCAATACGGATATCACGACGCCCTGTGCGTTGTTGGCCGAAGCGGCTGTAGCCGATATAAGCGATATCTAACACAGTGCTGGCACTAGTTACTGTATCGACAAGGGTTAAATCATCGTTAAACGTGGGAATCCATAACGCTTTTTGCCTGCCGTTTAACGCATAGAGTAACGCTTTAAACTGAGCATGTTGTTTACGTCCATGCAGTAGCTTTTTGTAGCCTTGCACAGGTAATGCACGAGCGCCGATATCTTCATTTAGTGCAATGGCGCTGCCGTTATCTAATGTAGCTAACAAGCGTGCATAACTTAGGGTTAAGTCTTCACTTTGATTTGGCTCTTGCTCAAGCACAGGATAGTTACGGTACTGAGCGCTGGGCATTTTTGCGCTGTAGTTGTTTTGTTCGCTGACTTCAAAGCGCACAGCCAGTGTTTGCAAGTTATCTGACTTGCGTGCCGCTTGCGGCGCTTCTTTAAGCTGGGCGCTACGCGCTGGGTAAAGCTGCGTTCCTGCTGGCCAAGCTTGTTGGGTTGGGCGTTTAAGTGTTAAGCCGTTGGTTTCAACCGTTAAAATCTCTACCGTTTCATAACTAAAAGCCGTTAAACCGCGCAGAATAGCTAGGCCTTGTGCGTTAAAGTCAAGGTCTTCAGTTTGGCAAGGAATAAACAGCACTTCTGTATCCAGTGCTTGATCTAATTGCTGTACTTCATGCCAAAGTGGCAATGCCCAAATACGCGCTCCCCAGCCAAATAATGCCATTTCTAAAAACTGGCGTTCTTGTCCATGCACTATCATTTGCGCGTCAAACTCACGCCGTGGCGATAAGCGTAAAGCACGGCGTTGTTCTACCATGGTTTCGCTAGTCAGAATGTCAGTTGCCCAGATAAAACGCTCTTGTATATTGCCGCTCCAGTCGGGGCTAAAGGTCCAGCCAATAATGCGGTTAGCGGTGACATGTACAAAGGGAAATTCATCGCTAAAGTCAAAAGTGACTTTTGTATCGAGTACAGGCTGCCCATCGGGCGTGACAGACAGCTGATACACACGCTCTTTTAACGGCATATACAAAGTAGGCAAGCTGTCTTGCCCAGATACGGTTAAGCCTGCATCTGTGCCTGTAATTTTGCTCAGGGTTTTAGGCGTAAGGTGGGCATTCCAGACATAAACATCAGTTGTTTGGGTTGAGACGACGTTCCCTAAATCTAAGCGCTGTGGGGTGATATGAATACGGTAGTAAAAATCATCAAGATAGGCGTTTAAACGCACGCTTTTAATCGCGTGCGGATTCGCTAACACAGGTAGATTACTTTTAATTTTAGCCGCACCTGGACTACGTAGCGTAATAGACTCATAGGGCTGTTCAATAAACGCAAAACGGTATAGGTCCTTTGCGAACTGGGGGGCGGTAAAACCGCCTTGAATAGGCAACACATGTATGGCATCTAACTTAGCCATGTCTAAGGACCGTCATAGCGAATAGCCCAACCAAAGGTCCCCGTACTTAATGCTGTAACTCCATCCCTATCTTCAATGTTTTTATAAAACCACGGTAAAATTTTCCATTTCTCGGAACCGAGCATTACAATGGCACCAGGCTCGTAGTTATCAATACGTATATGACGCGCATGCTCAAGATCGACATATAAAACAATTTTGTTTTCTAAATGATTTTTATATCCGCGAATCGGAATGAGTGCAGACTCAGCATTCCATGCTGAAGGCTGTATTTTTAAAATCGGTTCCAGTACTTTAAAGCCAGGCATTTGTCCGCCTTTCCATTGCCACTCACTACCATCATAAATGAAGCTTGTACCCCCCCCCCATTGAGCACCCATAGCCCAAAACAGAGCGCTTACTGCTGTATTTGAGCCTATTGAGGCTCTCATACTAACTGAAATATTATTTTGTGATGATGCTTCAGGAAATGTACCCCCTAGCCAGAGATAATCACTATTTAATGTAGATATGCCGAAGGACAAGAACTGAAAATGTGAGACATCATATTCAATGACAAGATATACTTCTTGTGAAAATATGAATAAATGCACTTCAGCAGGAAATACAATATTAGTTTTTCCGTTTACATAACCTGTTCTCACATAAGCACTGTAGTTACCCTCATTCTTATGCTTTGCTCGTATACGTAAGTTATCTGCAAGTATGTTTAACTGAAGCTGCATAGTGTTTTTTGATAGTTGATTTTGTACGCTATCCCAAATCCATCCTTGCTCTTGGCAAGCATCAACCAGCAGGGTCTGAATAGCTACAATGCTGTTAGCTGTGCTTTTGATGTAAGCCATTATAAATCCATCCTTAACGCTACGTAATCAGTAAAACTTGTACGGCTAACATCTTGCATAACAACATAGTGCCGCCCATCGACATCCATTGTGTTTTCAACAGCATTATTAAAACCTGAGATATAGAAGATACCATCCAATGCACCCCACAAATTAGCTGTATTGTCGTGCAGTTCAATGGGAATTAATGGGTAGAGGCCATCCGTATCACGTAACTGAGTTGACCCCGCAAGCGCAGCATTCCCCCACGGATAACAATACACATTGCGCCACTGGTCATTTGTGCGTAGCGCCAAGCGCTGGCTATTACCTTTAAAGCCAAAACCGTGGTTTGTTGAAGTATCACTAAAGCGGGTACTCGGTGTGCCATTCAACATCCCCGCACAAACCACAGGATACGGATACTGCGACGGTCGTGCATAAGGCAGCATTTTGCCGACATAGCAGGTTTCATAAACGGGCGTACCAACTTTCATTGCCAACACAATGCGTTGTGGGTTTAGCGTTAGCCAGTAGTCAATGCGACGGTTATGTGCAGGAACGCCAGATAAATAAGCACCTGGTTGACGGTCAAAAGTATTGCTAGGTACATAGCCTGTAAATACTGCCGCGACGAGGTTATAAAAGTCGGCATTAGCGTTTTGATAAGTACGAAAACCGACAAAGATTTCTTCTTCGCCACTAAAACCTACACCTTTTAAAATCAGCTCGCGGTTTTCGGCGCTGTCGTCATAACGCAGTACTTGCCAGCCATTGGTGCTGGCAAAGTCTTTAATCGTGGCTAGCATGTTGTAGTGAGCTAGGTTGCCGTTGCTATTGTCAACATGCCCGATTTGATGCGGCATCTTTAATACCTCGTTAAACGAGGTTAAAGACTAATTAACCCCGAGAATGGATCTAAACTTTGCTGGGTCTTTACTGAGCGCTACAATCAGCTTTTCTTCGCTACCTTTGCCCCATGCGGCGCTCATTACGCGGTCTGGGTCATCCACCAAATAAAAGCTTTGTTGGTTGTGTAGCGTTGCATTGGCGCTCGGTGTAGCTACATCCGCAGCACCTAGTTTAGGTGCTGCAAATGCAGGTGCTGGAATACCTGCTAAGCCGCCTGTGGAATGCTTAACGCGCCTTGTCCAATCAAGTAAAGCGCGCATTCCTCTAGCGTTAAAATCACTGAGAAAAGCGAGCGCGCCAGGCTGTTTTACTACCGAAGCTCTTGTCACAAACTCATTGTTTGATAACCAAGCTGGAATAGAGTCTGACTTATCGGTGCCCGCGCCACGTACATGACCGCCTTCAGCAAAGGCGGCTGATGAAGAGAATGAACCTGCTAGTGATGCCCAAAAACCACCACCCGAACTTGCCATGCCACCTGCCGTACTCATAGCACTGCTTGCCCCATTTGCGGCACTAGCGGATGTAATAGCCGCTGCAAACGCTTGAGCACCTGTCATTGATGCTGAAGAAATAGCGGTACCCATGGCTGTGGCGCCCTGAGTGGATGCTGTTGTAATAGCTAAGCCTTGAGCACTTCCTGCATCGCCTTTACTAAACAAACTCATAATGCCACTGGTAGCAGTTTCGGCTAACCCTTGTGCTGCCATTTGCACCATGGAATCAAGTACCGCTTCAAGCAATGAGCGGATTGCATCGCGCAAATCCATTGTGCCTTTAGCTAAACCCGCAAGTGATTCAGAAATACCGTTTTGTAATCCATTGCGAAGCGCGTTTTGCAGTTCATTTGACGTAGTTTTTAACTGAATTAACTGGGCTTCTAACGTCTCTAATGTAATACGCGCTTGTTCGCCCAACGCCCCAGGTAAGTTCGCCATTTCGCGCAGCTGTGGCATGTAGCGTTCAACAATGCTGGCGGTTTGTTGGTGTAGTTCGGCAAGACGTTTGCGGCCTTCAATTTGCGTGATAAGCCCAGCGTTAACTTGCGCATCAATACTTTGCTCGCCGCGTTGTTGGGCGCTTAGGGCTTTGTCGACTTCGCTTTGCAAACCGTCCAACTGAATGCGTACTGCGTCCAATGGAATCAGCTGCTTGACTAAATCAACGCCAGCGCTGTTGCCGTTCTTGATCATCTCGCGTTGCATCTGTGCAAAACGTGCAGCACTTTCAACCATTGCCGCTTCAGTATTCTTGCCTGAAGCTTTTAACAGTTGCGCTTGTAATTCGGTAACGGCTTTGGCGTTGGCATCAGCTTGTTTCTTTTGCTCGTCAGCAGCAATAGTCGCCAGTGCAGACTGCGCGCGCGTTAGCATAGCGCCTGACAGTTTTTTCTCTGCAAGCTCATAAGCACGTACTTCAGCGGCTGTTTTATTTAGAATTGCTGCCTGACGCTCTAAACCTTTGACATAACTTTCTTGTGCTTTTACTTGCTTGTCTGTTACACCAGCTTTTAAATTTAAAGGAGTTGCTTTAGCTGCATTACGTAACTGAACTATATCTTTTTCACGTTCAGCACGTAACTTTATGCGCTCCTCACGCTCTTTTTGAAAACGTTCTAAACTAGCTTTACCACCATTAACAATCGCCTCTCGCTCAGCAAGAATATCGCTGAGTGATTCATCTCGAATACTATTCAGTTCAGCTAACTTTTCGTCTAAAAGCTTATCAATTGACTCTGCTGAGGTATCTGTAAATACGGATTTTATACGCTGCCCAGCCCAGACTGCATAAGCAATAGCTTTATCAAATAAACTAAGAATCTCAACTACAGATATTTTAATAAATGCACGTAAGTTGGCTGGCATTTCCTTGAATGCATTAGCAATAAAGTTACCAGTAGATGAGCCACTTTCAGCTAATCCTATAATATCAAGTTCCAATGATTGAATGTCCTTGCTCATAGCGTCAAAAACACCCGACCAAATTGAAAAAGACTCAATCAAGCCATCACTAAGACTTCCAGTGTCAATCCATTCTGCCAAACCAACCAACATTGAACTAAATGAGCTAGTAGCACCTGTAGCTTCATTTACCTCACCAATCAACTTAATAAAACTATTTCCCAAAACCGTCATGGCTTGAGAGCCTGTCACCTGCACCTTAGCGAACTGTTTATCAACAGCATCACCTTGACTTTGTAGTGCTTGAATAACATTTTGAGCTGAGAGCTTACCTTCAGATCCTAGTTTTCTAAGTTCGCCAACGGTTACACCTAAGCCATCAGCTAAGGTTTTAGCCAATGCAGGTGCTTGCTCAAGGACGGAGTTAAGTTCTTCACCGCGCAAAGTGCCTGATGCAAAGGCTTGCCCTAGTTGAATTAAAGCAGCGCTAGATGCTTGGCTTGAAGCTCCACTGATAGCTAAAGTTTTATTAATAATGTCAACAACTGAAGCAACGCCTGCACCTGATAGTTTTAACTCGTCCGCATTAGTGGCTATCCGCTGATATAACTCAGCTGTTGCATTAAGGGGCTGCCTACCATTTTGTGCGATTTGATAAACTGCATCCTGTGCATTAGCAAGTTCTTTAGTGCTAGATGTAACTAATGCTAAGCGGTTATTCATGGCTGTATAACTTTCAGTTGCTTTAGCCACTTCACGCACACCAAAGGCAGCAACAATGGTTTGAGCAAGACCTTTAATCATACTAGGCATCCCAATACCTGCATTAATACTTTGCTTGCTTCCCTTAGACTGAGCCTCTAGTTCTTTACGTTGTTGTCTGAGCTCCCTTAAAGAATTCTTGTAATTATCAACATCTAGACGGCCTTCTTTAAAGTGCCGACGTAGCTCTTGCTCTTGTTCTGATAACCGTTTCAAGCCAGTAGAAGTGGGATTGATCGTAGCTAACAGTTGCCTTAATGCATTACTCTGCCTGTCGGCTTCTGTTGCAGCACGTGCTGTAGCCGCAGCAGTATCTTTGTTTTCTTTTGAATTATTAACTGTATGAGTGCGCTTACTGTCTATTTTAGCCAAAGCTACTGCATAAGCCTCAGCATCAATACGCCCAGCCTTGAAGTGCTGATTGAGTTGATCTTGCTGAATATCTAACTGATTTAAAGCGCGCTCCGTTGGATCAATACTTTCTAGCAAGCGAACCAATGATGCTCGTTGGCTTTCGCTTTCTTCTGCCAATTTTGCAGCAGCTGCCGCTGCTTGTTCTTTGAGTTGAATTTGCTTGCGTTCCGCTTGTTCTTGTTCAGCATAAGAGCGCATCGCTGCATTTTGCGCATCATAAGTAGCTTGCCAATGCTTAACCGCTTGCTGTTGCGTTTGACTTAAGCCTTGGGTTTGCTCACGCATGGCTTGGGTAGCCTGCGCTTGCTCAAGGCTGGCACGGACCATTTGTGCAATACGGTCTTTTTGCTGCTCAGCGGTTTCACCCACGTTTGATAACGCGCCCGATAACTCTGAACTACTACGGCCTAATGCTTGGCTTTGCGCATTCACATCATTAAGCCCATTGGCCACTGAATCAAAGGCATCAATGGCTTCTTTCATGTCTGCTTGAATGCGCAGTGCCAGTTTTAAATTAGTGTTATCTGCCATGTTATTCACTCAGTTGCTTTAAGGCTTGGGTTGCATCTTTGCCGCCTGCAAAGCCCAAATTTACTGCTAATAGATCACGGGCTTGCTGACGGTTATCGGCTTTGATGGCTTGTTCAAAGTAAAGCGTTAGTTGTCTTGCTGTGTAGTCGCTGAGTTCGGCTCTGAGATGTCCGTGTCTGATGAGAGTGGCAAAGATGCGTCCCCAGCCAATGCTGCCTTGATCATTTTTGGACGCACAAGGCGGCGGACGAAAAAATTCTTATTCACTGACCACCATGTCAGTAGTAGCGCTTCACCTTCATCACCCGTGAGCTGATCAAAGTCGATGGATTGCTCACAGCTGGCTAAAATTACGGGTTGAATGGCATCAAAATGCTGGGCAATCACATCCAGCATGGCGTTAATACTGTCCGCATTACCTTCATATAGACCGTTAATTTGCGACAAATCATCTGCTAAAGCAGCTAGCTGACTGTTAAATTTAATTTGCTGACCAAAACGCAGTTCTTTAACACTAACGTCTTGCTCCCCAATGCGAATGCTCGCATCAGGGAACAGTACAGCAAGCTCTTCTACTTCTACTTGCTCTGACATGATTTACTCCACTTGAATGAGGCGGCCAAACTGACCCAGCGCACCATTAGCTGGCTTGCTACCATCGAGCAGTACGCCAAAGTTCACAGGCATGCCAGCCACTTCATTACCATCAGTAATCAGCGATAAATCTGTTAACAGTGATGGAGCGCATTTGTAGAACTCAGCAATAATAGGTGCGCCGTTTTCAGCCAAGTTAATGCCTTCATAACGCAGTGCAACATCAGGGCGTTTGCTAGTGCTTAAAAACGACACTTGCTTATTTGCAACGTATTTATAAGCCACATTGAATGGTTGCTGTAGTGCAGAATCTATGCTGTTAAAAACAATAGTCCCGTAAGCCTGATCAACAGTGTAGCTGGCTGGGTCGACGGTCACGGGGGATGCTGCACTATCTGTAATCACCACATCAGTGATACCAGGATTATCTAGCACAACCTCATCACCTGCTTGTAGCTCTGGCAAAGCTTCAGCGGTAACAGTACCTGCTGGGGTTTCTGTGGCTACGCCTGAAGTAAACAGCGCAAGGTTATCGGTAATAACACTATGTAGCACAGCATCGACCTTGGCTTCAGGTGAATAGCCAAACTCACGCACTTTGGCTTTTATGCCGCTGTAACTTTCACGGTGTGAAATGGTTTCTTCACTCATTGAGATTTTTAACGAAGAAACATCACCTACCCAACGCCAAGCACCTAGCTTGCCATCTGTGCCAATCATCGCAATTTTAACTTTGCCTTGGCCGTATAAGTACTGTTCTTGTTTAGACATTTTCAGTCTCCTTGCGCTGATTTTGAGCGCTTGATGCAGGCTTTTTACGTATCACGTTAGCCTGTAGTAAAAATTGAGCTTCTTGTTCACTGACTTCCAACGTTGCACCTACTGCATACTGAATACCTGCATGCGTGTGTGGTCGTTCAAGAGTGACTTTTAGTTTTTGGGTTGCCATGGTTTGCTCCGTGGGTAAACAAAGTTGGCTTGAAACACTAACGGGTAATAGAAATAGCCGTCGATGTAATCAGTGGGGGCTTGTTGTGCTGCTCGCACTAAAGGCGCTACGTCTTGAGCAGGTTTCCAGCCTGTGAGTGTTGCGAGTAATTGCCCTAAGTAAGGACCCGCTAAACGTCGTGCGCCGTAGCCATCGCCTGCGCTATCGCCGTAACTCACACAAAGCACTACTGCCCAATTTTGCGTTACCGTTTGAATGGTTTTTTGCCCGCCCTGATGAGACGCGCCTTGTGGCACCCAATCCCCCAGATACACGACAAAAGCGCTAGGTGTGCTGAGTGCGCTTTGGTCAACATCGGCTAAATCAGCAATGCCTTGCACAGTGAGCTCAGGTACTTGCTGTTGAATACGAGCAATAAGCAAGTCTTCTAAAAACAAGTAGTCGTCCATTACCAGCCACCTTGAGCAAAGTCGTTTCGCCCACCGCTGATTTGCACGTTATCTGCCACAGGAACCACATCGCCTGCCACATCTAGCCCAATACTGAGCTCACCCTTGCTAATACCTTTGAGCATGCGGCGGCTATGCTCAGCTGCACGCAATGCAGGGTGGTTTTCACCTAGATTTTTATGCAAGTTGGCATAGGCAATTGAACCTGCAATCCTTACCAATACACGTGGCACAGTCAGCAATGGCAATGGGTAGCGTCCTTGTAGATGCAGGTCTATTTCTGAGTCAGCATCTTCTAGCGCACGGTCGATCAGCACAGGGTTAATCTGTTTTGCAGGACGATTGTCATCGGTTAACTGCGCTAATACTGTTTCGCCATATAGCTCAATTAACTGGGCTTGAGTGCAATAGTTCATGGGCTTACTCGGCAATGTATTCAACATGCAAGTAAGGATCTGTTTCTAAAGCAGCTAGATCCACAGCATCCAACGCTTCACCTTCAATCAGTGTCGGTTCTCGTGTGAATACAAGGCCAGCACGGCAGCGGCGCTCTAGCTTGGTGTGTACCCGTACCCCGACCAGCGTTAATTGCTGCATGCCTTCAGGTTCAAGTTTAGAATCAGTGTCTGTTGTAGCAACGGGCTCTGGTGTTGACGTAGCTGCTGTTGTGGTTTCAGAAGTACTGGTAGTTTCGTTATCCACTTCCGTTTCAGAAATATCAGTAACTTCATTGCCGATATTGGCTGTTTGAGCTAATTCTGCTGCCGCTTTCGCCTTAGTAGCTTCTGCAGCTTTCTTTTGTGCAGCGGTTTGACTTGCCATTTCACTTACTCCAAAAGTGGACGTCCTTGTCCGTGGGTCATGGGATTACTTGTTTAGCCAGGCTACGTCGAGCACGTCGACTAAACCGTAATTTGGGTTATCGCCACCACCTGGTAACAGCGCAGTGCCTACTACCTTCTTAGCCGCAGCGCGGAGCGTGGTCGGCACAACTAATACCGTGGCTTTCACGTTCAGCGGACGGCCACCATCGGCTTTTAACGCACGCATGGCGTCATAAACTTTTTCGAAGTTTTCCGCGTTAAGTGGCAAGGTAGACATAGCGGCTAATTGCCATAAGCCATAGCCGACGTTGTTACGTGCGCGAATGCCGTATTGATATTCATCGGTGTTAAACACCACTGCATCGGTTTCACCTGTTAACGCAGTAAAGTTTGGCTTAATGCGTTCTTGATAAATCAGCGGTTTTAATGCGCGGCTGGTATCTAACAAGAACCATGCAGGCGCATCCGCATCAGTACCTGCAAACAAGTTGCTAACCATCACTGGTGTGCCTGTGCCATCCTCCTCTGGATACACTGGGTGCTCTGTATCAAAGAAGTTTTGGCCGTCATAACATAGGTTGCTGTCGCCTTTGGCTAGCAAGCTAAATACTTGAATATCAGGGTGGGCATTAGATGCGCGACCAGCTTCAATAAACAACGGTCCATAAATGCCTAAGTTGTCGTCTTCAATGTCGGTGCGCTTAACACCCACAGTCGATTCCCAAAGCTTGTTTACAATGTTGTAACCATGCTCTTTCATGTTTTGCACAACACGTGCGCCAATCCATTCACGCAATGCTGGGAACTGACCAAGCCAGCCGTAAGTATTGCTAGCGGTGGTGGATTTAATCACCGTGGCAATCTTGGTGTATTCACTTGGGGCTTGCTCTAAGCCATCTTGGAAGTACTTTTGAAAGCCAACACGTAAGCTTTGTAAAAGCGCAGCGGTAATAATCGCCATGTTAGTTAACTCCTTTTGCTTTCGCGTATTCAGCTGGGCTTAAGCCTGTTAGTTTCGCGGCTTCAAGCTCAGAGGCGGTTAAGTTGTGGTTAGCAGGGTCAGGCGCGCCGCTGGTTTGCAAACTAGTGAGTGCGGCAACACTAGGGGCTTGAGCGATAAAGCTTTTTAAGCTGCCCATATCCTTTGCGCCCAATTCACGTGCCCATCTCTCCATGCTTGGCATTAAGCGACCATCAGCCAGTGCGCTTTGCACCAAGCCATCTAGCTCGCCTGTGTTTAAACGAGCAGTTAATGCCGCGACTTGGCCTTGTAATTCAGTGACTGCTTGAATCGGCACATATTTGGCGGGGTCGACTTGTTGTTGCTTAAGTTGGCTAGCACAAGCCGCAATTTGCTCGCCTGTGGCGCTAGGTTCTAAACCAAGAGTTTGGCGTAGTTGCTCAAGCACTTGCTTGCTGCCATCAATAGCGGGCTTTAATGCAGTTAACGCAGCAATGGCTTGTTCTTGCGTGGCATCTTCCTTTAATGCCAGTGCGGCAATAATTGCCTTCAGTAGTTCATTCATGACGGGTTCCTCGTCGGATAAGAAATGACCGAAAGTAGCGGCAGCACGGCGCGCTAAAGGCTCCATGCCGTCGATTGCTGGGTCATTAGTGAGTGCGCCCATTAGGAACGCGAGCACGCGCCCGTCTGAGGCATAGCTAAAAACTGGGGAAAAATAGAGATACTCGCCGTCGGTAATCATCTGACGAGCGCGGTCTGTAAGTTCAACCAAACCCCATAGGCCTGAGCCTTCACGCCACTCAAAGTCGTAAAAGCGCCCCGCCGCAGGCGCAGGCTGGCCGTTTTCTTCTTTCTTTAGGGTTTGGTGCTCATAGTCCAGCACCCGTGGCGTGCCACGAGCTTTGGCGCGAGCAATAACCGCCGCAGCGATGGCGTGGTCGATATACCAAAACGGCACATCCATCGCACGCCCATCAGCAGGCTTAAATTGCCCCGCAGGTGTTAGCTGGATCCAAACGCGACCGTCTTCCAGTTGCGGCAACTGGAAAGAACAGGCGGCGATGGCGATATAGGATTTTGATTTGTTCATGCCGCCAATGATGGGCGGCATTTGGGGTGCGGGTAATTAGAAGGGGTTCAGCAGCTCAACTGACCTTAACTGACGCATAAATGAAAAAGCCCCAGCTTTTGGCTAGGGCTTTCTAAGCTGCTTATTCAGCAGTAAATCATAAAACAAACTAAGTATTTTCTAAGCTGCCTATGCGGCAGTAAGGTTTTTATATCACTAACAACTAAATAAAGGAAGCTACCGTTCGTCAGCAACTTAAAAAAAATCTCTTATTTCAGTTGAAAACCGATAAATTTTATCGGATTATAGTTTCACACAAAGATACCTTCCGCACAGGAGAGTCAAAATGAGCACTATCAAAGTAATCAAAATCGAAACTGGCTACCAAGTTTTCTTCCCTTTTGAGCTAAAAGACAATTTTCGCTCTATTTTCAAATCAGCAAAATGGAATCCAATGGCTAAGTGCTGGGAAGTCGGCACTCGCTCAAAAACCCGTTTAGAAAATTGGGTTGAAGCTGTTCAATCAACAGCGGACGCTATTGTTACCAACGCTGAAGAAGAAGCCGCAGCACGCATTAGTGAAAATGAACTTTTTGCAATTGAGCAAGAAATGAAAGAGATCCAAAAAACTTTGGCTCTTGCAAAAGAAATTCGCGCTAATGCAGAAAAAACAAAAGAGTTTTTAGAGCCAGCTAAAGCTGAACTAGAAGCTGCTAAAGCAGAGCTAGTTGCTGCAAAAAAAGAAGCTGTTAGCGCATTAAATGAAGCTAAAGCATTTGTATCAAAAGTGATTGATGTTGAAGCTGTAACCGCTGCACATCAAGCAATGTGCAAAAACCACGGGGAAGTAGGTTCACAAGCTCGTGAAGCATTTAACTCTGCATGCTGGGTTATGCGTGAGCAAAATGACAAACTCAAAGAGCTAGGCTTCTATTCACCAGCTTTAGATGCTCTGTATCACATGAATTTCAATCGCCCACAGCGCGACATTCCACGCTCTATAAATATTAATATTGATATTTATACATTAGAGAAACTTGAAGATGATTCTAATTAATATAGATGGCACTAAATTTCTAGTGCCACCTACTGCTAACGATAACTCAATTGAACTGATCATTAAGCACAAGAGCGATATAGTTGATTATATCGCTCAAGCAAATAGAGCACTAAAAGCTATTAAAGATGATGTGTTAGTTGCGCAGGCCGAGCCAACGCCTGACGTTATAAAGCGGTTAAAGGAAGAAACGGGCATTATCGGATATCCTTTCGATCTAAGAGATGTAACTCTTTACATACTCGATCAAAAAATAGCTATAGATTTAGAGATTGATCTTTAATGCGCGAATTAATTACTGATACTACAATTCCAACCAACGATGTTTTTCATCACTTATTACGTCTTTTGCAAATACATAGAGACAAAGACTTAGTAATTGATATGTTTGCAGCTCAAGGCATAACAATTACTAAGTCAAAACTTAAAAGATGGGATTCAAAAACGGGCGAATATAATGAATACTTTTCATATATCTCGCGTGAAACGCTTGAGAAGTTTATAGACGAGTGCTACAAGCGCAAACTTGTAACAGTTTCTGATGAATAAAAAAGTAAATTCCAGCTTTTACAACCCAAGCGCCGAATATGTAAGCGCACTTGTGAAGAAAACAGGGCTTACTAAAGTCGAAATATGTAAACGCTTAGATATTACAGAAGCTACTTTACGAAATTATAGAAATGGAAACAGCAAAATAAGTTATGCACTACAGTTTTGCCTTGAGCATCTTGTATATGAAGCAACAAATACTACTCATCAAGAATAAAACTATTTACTGATTTTTCTATCTACTCCGTCCAGCAACTCAAAATAACCCTCACCAACCCCGTTAACCACCCGTTAAAAATAGCGTTTAGCCAAAACCAATAGAATGACCGCGCTCAGCACGACAAACCGCCTTAAATCGCGTTACAGGCGGTTTGTGTGTTTAGTTTAAAAACTGACTTAACACTGTCATCACCGCATCCAGCGCGCGGGGTTTGAGTTGTCCATCTGGGGTAACAGGTAAGAAAGGTCTTGCAGGGATATCGATGCTATAGGCTTGAGCATTGTATTCACGCTCTGTAGCGCGTTTATGACTTCGTTTAGCAAACACTGCCAAATTGCTGTGGCCTTTTTGACGTAGCAGCCTGCCTTTAGCATCAGTACGTAGGCGCACTGTGCCTTGTTTGGCTTCGCGCTGGATGCGCCCACCAAATTGATGAATGGCGGCATAGGGAACATTGGTACCGATAATGGCAAAGTCTTGCCCTGATTGAGTGGTAATAGAACGGGCTAAGGCGTTGCTGACTTGTAAGATAGGATGCGCGCCACCTTTGCGGCGTTTTACAGTGCTGGGGCGTAGTTGTTGCCAACCTGGGCCTTCGTCAATAAATGCCAGTTCTGTTTGGGCAGCCAGTTCATTGGCGATGGCGGCCATCATCGGTTGGCTGTTGTCTAGCACGCGCATGATCTGGCTGATACGTTGCGTTAAGGCAGTATTGTCTAGACTAATGTGAATGCTGTTGGTCATTGCTTTTCCTTGCTGTTATAGTGGTAGTAGAGAGGTAGTTTCCTAATGGAAAGGTTGGGGTGAGCTGCTTAGGCACTGCGCCATTATCGGGTTCGAGTCCTGCGCCTCTCTTATCTCACCTTGCTGTACATACCACTTTTAAGCCCTGAATTAATATCTAACGCTGACACTTTAAACACAGTGGCGGCGTCATCTATATCAGCTTTCCCATAAGTGTTTTTAGCAAAGCGCACCACCACTTTAGTGCTTAGGTCGTGGCTTTCATCTAAGACATACATCAGTGTTTTATTGGCGTTATCCCAGAGTACTTGGCTGGCATTTAAAATGCGTTCAGGCAATGACTTCCATTCGGCTTGGCTTAGCGCATTACCTGCTTGGCTATGGCGGCGGGCTTTGCCGCCTGCAATTAACTCATCACGAATAAAGAGCAAGCCTGTTTGTAGTTTAGCGCCTTGTTGTTTGGCAAAGGCGATATCGGTTGGCTGCATAACGCCAAATGCCATACTTTGCCCTTGGCGAAAACCTAATTTTTTCGCGTTGTCGATATAGGCATTCCATGCTTTTAAGCGAATAGGATTGAGCAGCACTTGCTGCATTTCATCTGTACCTGCCTGCTCGCCTAATGTGCGTTTGGCTTTTTGCAGTAGTACGTCGTCCATAATATGACTATTGGCGGGGCTACCATCAAAGCCTGCATCAGGGCTAAAACGAATCGGCTTGCCGTTTTTGTCTGTAGTTTTTAGCACTGTCACTTCAGTACTGTTGATTTCGCCCGTTTCTAGCTCTACCCCTGTTTCAATGGTTTCAGTAGTGGTTAGGCCTTCACTGGATTCAACAACCAAGCCGCGCCGTTCAACTTCGTCTGCGCTGAGTGCAACAAAACGGCAGCGGCAGTTGTAACCGTTCGGCGGCAAGATGTGCTGCCAGATAGGATCGTCATAACGAAATACTTTGCCGTGTAATGCTGCGTGGCTGGGGCGTGTGATGCTGTCCATTACCGCGACATACATCCAATACGGGTGAGTTTCGGCGCTGTCTAATGCGGCTTTGTAACGCCCTGCCATGTAGGCACTTTGTAGGTTGGTTTGGTAGATGGTGTCTAAACGGCGCGGGCTGCCTAGCTGTACCTGTTGTTCTTCACCTGCGGGATTCTCAACAGTTTGACGCCCCCACCAGCCTTTGGCTTGTAAAATAGGCTGTAGGTTGGCTTTAAAGTCGGCCAGTGTTTGCCCTTGTTCTAAGTTAGTGATTAAAGCACTGCGAATATCATGCAACACATCGACACTCGCGGCTTTCGCGACGGTAAAGGCGCGTGCATGGCTGGACGCATCGACACTGTGCCAGTCCCACGTAATGGCAAAGCCTTTGCGTTTTAAATAAGCGATGGCGTCATCAGGTTTTAGGTTGATGATGGCTTGTAGATCGGCTTGGGTGGGTTTCATACGCCACCTTGCAAGCGGGCAAAGGCATCCACCGCAAACAGCGCTTTGTGCAATGCTTCAGTAAGCGCGCTTTCGTCCAGTTCGGGGAAAGCCTCAGCCAACAAACCTAGCACCGCGTGCTCGTCTTGCCCTTGCTCAATGGCTGACAATAAAGGCGCTAAGATACCGTCTAGTTGCTGTTGTTTTTGCGTGGCTGGCAGGTTGTTTAACGTGTGGTCTAACGCGCTTTGATCAGGATAGACCGCAGCTAATATTGAATTTAATGCTGCGAGTTTGGGCGGCTGTTGATTCAGCATTGCCACGTTAACGGGCGCTAGTACTTCTTCATGCGCATCTGACTGTGGAATCCCTAACTTGTCATGCACCCAAGTTTTAGGGATTTGCATGCCAATATTAACTAATGGCGGTAAGGCTGTAGCAAAGGTGCTTAAGTCTTCTGTCTGTTTTAGGTCGAAACTAAAGCGCGGCATACGGCGGTTGTTAAGATCGCCACCACGATTAAGCACAATTAACGGCCAGAGCAAGTCTTTGGTTAAGGTAGCGGCTAACTGGCGTGCGTCTGACTCTAATAAGTCGTGGCGTACTTCGTTATGCACTTTGCCTAATGCATAAGAGCCACCACCGCCTGAACTTGTTTGGCTGGTGAGTGTACCGCCGAGCACGGCTTTGGAAATACTGGCATCACATTGTTCCATCATCGCCAGAAACGGGTCGGCATTACCTTGTGCGGCTGCCTGAAATTCAATCTTCATCGACTCAGGAATAATGCCAGCTGCACTGTGCCCTAATTGAGTAACGGCATTGAGCAAGGTAGCTTTTTCTTTTTCAGCTGTACCCGCTGGATACATACCTAACCGAATAGGCATACCATACACTTCTAGTAGCTCCGCAAGGTCACGAGTACTGTAGTGCTTAAATAAGTAAGGCCATGCTAAAACACGGTATAACCCTGTGCGCGCAATGTAGCCGCTGCGGGCTTTTGGCGTGTGGACTATCCAGTTAAAGGGACGCAGTTCTTCAGGTTCGCCATGGTTAGTCCGTAGCAATAGCTTGTTCTGATTAGTGTTTTCAGTGATAAACCAGCTTTGTGGTCGATGATGAAAAGCTTGCGGTTGCCACTCTTTGCCGTAGCGCTGCCATTGCAACTCGATGCAACTGTAGCCATGCCCAATGCCGTCTAGCATATCAAGCATTAGATCTTCAACGTTGTCTAAATCCAGCAGTAACTCGTGTAAAAATTCCGCATCCGCTTTTTCTTGTGCTGTTGCGTTACGTGCTGGATCTACTGTCCAGTCCAGACCAATAACCGCACGCTTGCGCTTACTTATTTCAGAAAAGATATGCCCGTCGCGTTCTTCCATGTCCTGAAATAGCTCTGCTTGACCTTTGAGCTGACCTTCCTCGGCATCTTGCAAAATACGTGCTAAACGGTGCGGGGTTAAATTGCGCACGGGGTGCTCGGCAAACTCACTGTGCAAACCTGCCAAACGGGCGGTTTGTGGCTCTTTTAAGGTTTCAGCACGTAACGGTCTGCCGTGAATATCAATAATTTGGCTCATGTTTTCTCCTTACTCTCTTGGCATCCGCTTTTTTCACAATATTGATATAGCCTTGAGGTTGGCGGCTGATATAGCAGTCTGTTTCTTCTCGCAATAACGGCACACATTTACCAATCAAATGGGCGTACCACATACGTGGGTCTGGGCTTTGGGTGATTTTTAGTTCGTACATGGTTATTCACTCAACTCTGGCGTGCAGTGATACGTTTGTTCACCAATAAAAAACCCACCTAAACGCTGACATTCTGCTGCAACAGTTAAATGAGCAAAAAACCAGCCTAGCCAAAATATAAGTACAATTTTTAAAGCACTTCTCATCACCAGCTCCCGCCAAAGCGACTGCCATCGTCAATGTCGTCATCATCGTAGGCGTTATAGGTTTGTGTTTCGCGCTTACGCGCTACCGACTGAAAGTCAAAGCTGGCAAAACCCGTGGTGGCAAGCATCCACAACATGTGTAGTGCATCTGGGCCATCATCATGGTCGGCCAGCGGAAAGTGTTTAAGTTGTTGTTCCAGCACGCTCTGGCTTTGGTGAATACGGATTAAGCCGTTTACAAAGTGCGGCTGTAAGCTTTCGATACGTAGGTATTTATCTGAATGTGGGGTAATGGCTCGTGCAGGTACGGGAATACCTAACTTAGCGCTGCGTTTAACAAGCTCTGTGCGCAGAAACTCTTGAAACTGCACGGCTTCAACGCCCCACACTAAGCAGCGGTATTCTTTATGCAGAGTAATGATGTCGCTAATAATCTTGTCTGGCAGGCGCTTGCGGATCAGCGCTTCGACCACATCCAGCACACCTGTTTCACGATTAAAGCCACCAACCAATAATGCGCTAGGGTCGCGTCCTGCGGCTTTCTTGCCCAGTGACGGGTCACAAGCACCGTAGAATATCCATTGGGTTAAGCGGTTAACCCAAAAATTAATGCAAGCGGCAAAGGGTGCATTGTCGCCTTGTACAGGATCGTTCTGCTGTTCTGAGTCGAAGGCATCGCGTCCGTCACGCGCGCGTTTTTTCATCAAAGTTAACAAGGGCTGTCCATCGGGCCAACTAATAACAGCGCCTGCTTTCATCTCAGCCTGATTAGCCTGATAGAACGCATCAGCGGCTGCGCCTTCATCGTCGTTATTGAGCAACAGCTCTTCCCATTGCTCCCATAAGTCCATACGGTCGGGCCATGTCAAAATCGACTTAAAATGGCGACGCTTCCACAGTGGATTGCGTAATAAACGTGATAACACTGAGTCATAGTGCAAGATGGTGCCGATAATAATCACGTCCATGCTGTCATCTACATCGCCCAAGCTAAGCACGGTTTTCTTTAACCAGTTGTCTAGTTTGTCGCGCTGTTCGGGGTTACGCACGTTTTCATCGTTTTCTAAGTCATCACCAATCACTAGATCAGGACGATAAGGACCGTGGCGTAAGCCACGCATACGTTTGCCACTACCGAACGCCTGAATCTTTACATCGTTTTGCGTGATTATTGTCCCGACTTGCCAAACTCGACCTTTGCCTGCGGCTTTGGGGTAATCCATAGCCAAACGAGGGTTAAATTCAAGCTCGGCTTTAACGGCTTCAAGCATAGTGGCGGCTTGTTCAAAGGCATCCATAATGATGATGCTGTAATGCTTGCGCCCTGTGAGTACGCACCAGATATTAAAAATTTGGCTGACGACGGTTGATTTAGCGTTACCCCGTGGTGCAGCAATGGCTTCGTGCTCGCCGCTAGGTGAATCCACTAGTTTAGGTAAACGCTGGTAAAGATAGTCATGCAGTAGTGCGTTTTTACGTTTTACATAATGCGGAAAGTACGTGCGTGCAAAGTATTCAAGATCGTTCTGCGCACGTTCTACTCGTTGCTTGCTGGCAATAGGATCAGGGTCAAAGCCGTCTACTTCAGCTTCAACCATCTTTTTGAACTGAGTAGCTAATTCACTCAGTTCTTTTAAAAAGTCTTTATAGTCTTGTGTGTTCTTTCTAGCCATCGTTTAGTTCGCTAGCGTTTTTGCTAGCTCCTCCCCAAACGGCTCTAAAATCTCAGCAAAAGCTTGGGCGTGTTGCGGGTAATGCTCACGCACAAAGCTAGCTTGTTTTTGCAGTACTTCCATTGCGGTCGCTAAGGCGCTGGTTTCGGGCAGAATGCGTTTAGAAGCGGATACCGTTTTGTTGTAAGCATCGGCAAGGCTGGCGAGCATTTGCACTTTGACTGAAGCTTTAAGTTCTTCGTCAGTTTGGATCTCTTGCATAGTTGATTGAAACTGTACAACTAAGCCAGTCAGCACTTGGCGTGCAACGTCTTCAACGCCACCGCCACTTATAAGCTGCGCAGTTTGTAGCTTGTCCCAATCGTCGCCCATGTCGGCGGCGGTCTTTTTCCAGCGCGCTGCGGTTGCGTAAGACACACCCCACATGGCCGCGGCAACGTCTAAACTGAGGCGGTCATGCACATACGCACGGCGCACGCCATCACGTATTTTTTGCGGGTGTGCCATTGGCTTAAGCTCCTAACTTAATTTTTGCTAATGCCACACCCACTGCGGCAATGGCCCCTGCGATGCCACCTGCAAAAGCGCCATAAGTGATGGCTTTGCGTTCTGCCGTTTCAAAGCGCTGCTCAATATGTTCTAAGCGCCCGTCAATACGCTGTAGTAGCTTAAATTCTGGGCTGTCTGGGTTAGTTTGCTGATTCATATAAAGTCCTTGTTTGGTATTCAAGTACGGTATTCCAATGCAGTTGCGCACAGTGCCCGTACTGGTCGTAAAGCTGTTTAAGTGCCATAGCGATATCGTCCGCACCACTACTGAGCGGGCTGACGGGTACTGGGCACGGGGTTAACAGTGCTGCGGGTAGTGGCGGCACTGGCGCGATCACGGGCTTGGTATAGGTACTGCATGACGTCATCAGGCAAGTTGCAATCAGTGCGATTAGCAGCGGTTTTAGCCAGCGCATCGTGTAGCTCCTTTGTCGTTTGTTGATCCTGCTTTGCTCGGCTTTGCATTTGTTTGAGCAGCGCATTGCTGGCTTGATTAGCCGCGTCAATCTGCTGCTGACTACGTGCGAGTAGCTGCTCAATGGCTGCCATGTTTTGTCGTTCGTGTTTGAGCTGCTGTTCACTGGCCCCTTGCCACTGACCAACCCAATAGCTCGCCAGCAGCGTAAGTGCATAAAATGCACTTACCATTAGCCACGCTCGCCAGTTCACTGGAGCACCTCATCAATAGCCGCACTAATTAAATGCGGTGAGTACGGCTGCTGGCCGTTCTCTTGGGTGATGATGGCAGGAATCAGTTTTTGTAAAGTTGGCTTGTCTAAGTGCAGCGGTTCGTAAGCACTAATGCCCATTTCTTCAGCGACAAAACGTGCATAGCCTTTAGTATCGTTTTCATTGCTGGGCGCAAAGCGGCTAACTAAAGCTTCAATGGTGCGTAAACCGTGAATCTTACGGTAATTAAGCAGCAACTTAGCAAGTGCTCGAATGCCATTAAATGCAGTGTCAAAACGTACAAAGCGCGTTTCAATAGTGGGATCATGCGGCAACTGTCCACGCCAATTATTCTTAGCGTTGTAGACTAGATTGCCTGGGTTGTTGTTACGAATGCCACGTGATGGTCTACTCATGTTTATTCTCCAATTTACGTCTAATCCAGTTCGCAAAGGCACCTATCCAGCTTTCGCCATCACGCTCAAAAATCCGCAGTGCAGCGCCGATCAGCCACCATGCGGGCAAGCCCGCAATCACTAGCAAAGGCGAGGCGACAAACAGCAAGCCGAAATTGGGATCTAGCCCATACAAGCTGGCGACTTCATTAGCAGAGGCGAAAAGTTCGGGGTTACTGGCATGCAAACGCACAACCAGCATTGGCCCTAAAATGCTGCTGGATGAAATAGCTACAAACAGGCGGGCAAATCCTTCCTTGACAGTTTTAGGCCATAGAATTAAGAAACCTAACGCCGCGGCTAAAGCGCCTGCGCTAATGTGTAAACCAAAATATTTAAGAACAGCTCCGCTGGCCGCGGCTGTGCTGGTAGCTGGGTCTGCCATGGCGTTAACTCCTTGACGGCAGGTTCGCGCGCAGTTTTTGCAGGTAGTCATTTCCCACCTCTGGCGATGATTTTTTATAAGCAGAAATACGAAAACCTGTGTCGGTAACGCGTGGAGCTGGTGTCGGCTTAGCTTGCTCGCCTTGCTGGCGAACAGTTCTATAAGTGCGGTAGCTTTTTGCTTTAGCCCAGGCGTCTTCCACCAGCGAGCGTACGAGAGCGCGCCACTCTTCGGGACAGCGTTCTAGCAGCGCTTTGCGCGCATCACGTGATGGCTCAGCTAAGATAGCTTGAGCATATTCACACGGACGGCTTAGGGTTGTAAGGGGTTTTCTGTTCATGCCACCCATGATGGGCGGCATTTGAAATGTGGGTAACTAGAGGGGTTTCAGCGCTTATGCTTGGAATGCATTCTCAATTGTTTTTTTCACATGTAACGGATTAGCAATGTTTTTTAGCACGCAGTCACTAATACCGCGCCCTGTTATGCGAACTGTTCCAAAGCCAAAAATACGCCCTATAATACTTTGATCAATATCGATAGTTTCAATAGATGAAAGCTTCATTTCTTGGGTTTTGCGAGCAACTATGCCTGTTTTAATAATAACGCGCTTGGTGGTGACACCTTGCTCTATATTCTTTAAGCGAACAAACTCATACAAGGCAAAAATAAGAGTAATACCCAATGTCACCGGTGCAATGACAATCCACAAGATGAAATACATCCAAGAAAACCAGTGCAGTTTAAACTTAGCCGCAATATTTTCGCCATTTGATAGCGATTGATCGATATAAGCCATAATTTCTCCTATGATCCAAAGAGTGCGTACTGTTCTTGATCGGGTATATAACTATTAACAATATCCCATACTCGTCTATCGCTCAATTGATACTGACGTGCTAGTTGCCAAACGGTATCACGTGCGCTTAACCCTTGTTTTATAGCGATATCGTATTCATTGTGAATATTAAGGTCTCGCACTTTGCGCAATAAAGCGCAGCAACGCGGCAAGTATATTTCATTTTGGGCATAGTGTTGGCGTAGTAGTTGCTCAGCTTCTGAACCGACCATTTCTGCCAATGCTTCGCGCTTTGCTTCACCTTCTGCACTTCGACCTATAGCAACGCGCCAAGTAGTACCGCCTAACGCTTGCACTACTTTTAACGTGTTACTAAAGCCGATTAACGCAATCATTTCTTGCACTGACTTGGGTAAGTCTGTTTGTAGTTGTTTTAACAGCTCAACGTTCATATCACACCTCGTGACGCTTAGCATCAATGATCAATGCTTGCATTAAACGCTGTGTTTGGCTTTCGTCTAACCACTCAACACGCTCTACTTTAAACATGTGCTTAGCCATGCTGTCCGCGTAACTCCATGGGCGTTTAGCATCGGCAAGTAGTGCTTCAATTTTGTTTAAGTAGCTTTGCTTATTATCCGTGACATTCGGCTTTTCACGGCCTTTATTAGTGGCTTTCGGGGTAAAACCTAAACGTTCAAATTCAGCCATGACTAAACCAATTTGACGCGGGTTTAACTCTTTTGCTGATTTTACACCTGCAACACGGGCTAGCATGGCGCGATAGCTGTCGTCATCCATGCTTAGCTGGGCTTTGGCAATGTGAATTTTTGCCAGCTGAATACGTTTTATACTCATGCGTGACTCCTTATTTTTAATAATTCTTGAAAGCGTGACGGGTCACGCTCGGCAAGCTCAGCGACGTTGTGCAGCAGCAAGGTGATGGCCTCTGCTTCTTGCTCAAAACCACCCACATGGCAAATATGCTCAAGCGCTTGCGTTGTTGCGCGATACATTTCCATACGAAACTCACGCGCACCCATAGCTTCACGATGAGCACGTTTGCGCTCTCGCTCGGCTTGTTTACGCTCGCGTGCTTGCTTGCGTTTTAACTCTTGAATTGAATCAGTCATAAATCTCCTGGCTGCTCGTCAGTACCTAGCCACCACGCTAGGCAGACAGCCCATTGCTGGGCTGTTTCGCATGTTAAATACTGGCTAAATCAAGGCTGATGGGGGTGTATTGATTGCTATCGCCTACTCGTTGATACAGGCGAATGTAGATTTTTGAGCCGACGACTTGGCACGCATCACTAACGGCATCCATAGCACGCTGCCAACGTGGATCTGCTATTTCGTAGCGACGCAGAGCAAGAACCCGTGCAGTGCGGATCTCGCCTTTGGTGTCAACGCGAAAAGCGTCGTTAACAATTAGCGCCAATTCTGGGCGAGCGTCTTTTACCCACTCCTTTAGACATTCATCAATCAGCGAACGAGCGGCTTGCAAGCGCTCGTCAAAAGCAATGCTTTCTTGTACCGCATGCTGGATTTTGTATTTGCCATCAAAACTAAGTAACGACACATTGCCTTTCTTGCCGCCTAACTTAGTGCCGTACTCATTGGCACTAAGCTCAACAAACTGCTGTATTTCGCTAAACGCTACTTGTTTAAATTCACGCATGGCCTTTTGCAGTACTTGGGCTTTGGTGGTGATACTGGTCACAAGCTCATCACGTAACTTGTCAATTTCTTTAATTTGTTCTACAGGTACTAAGCGACCTTGTGCATCTTGTTTGTAGCCTTCTGGTATTAAGCTCATGGCTAAGCTCCTTGTTGATTTTGTTGAATACGTTGTAAGCGTGGGATATCGGTTTCTAATTCTTTAGCGCGGATGTGGGCAAAGGCTGGATCTGACACCAACCCCACACAACGTCCGTTAAACATCAAACGAACCATGCCTTTGCCGCGTATCAAAACCTGTACTTTGTTAGTGTTTTGCATGAGTTTTGTCCTTGCACTGGGTGTTATGAATGCAGCTTTGGCAAACGCGAAAATGCTGCATGGCAACGGGGTTATTTAACGGGGGTTGACGGTTGTGATACTCAGCGCACTGGACAGGCAATAGTTGCCCCATCACAGGACAGTTAATTTGTCCGAATGCACGTTCAATACGCTGCGCCATTGCGCAGGTTTTAGCGCCATATTTGCCTGACAGCAGCAAGCTGACAGTGGTGCGTGATACGCCAAGATGGTTGGCTACTTTTTGCATGCTTGAGCGTGCTACTTCTTTTTGCAGCAGTTCTAGATAGCTCATAGCAAGTCCTCTGGGTTTTGTGCATACACGACTTCAGCCGTATTAGGGTCGTAGACTTGACCGATACGTTGAATCTGCGGTGCGCGAGGGCCTTTTACTTTGGCTTTAATTAGGCTGTAACGGCGGGGTTTACCGTTGTTGTGTTGTACGTAGCCTGCAAGTAGCAACCACTTTATATAGCTTTGTGCAGTGGATACTTTCACTTCCACTCCAGCGCTGGCGTAGCCAGCTAGTTCTTGAACAGTTACGTTTGGTAGCATGCGCAATGTGCGCCACATAGCTTCTGTGCCTTCGCCTGCACGCGAGGCTTTACCACTTTTGCTAATTTGTGGTGCTTCTACGCCTAAGTCTTTAACCAGATATAGGCTTTTTTCAGAGAACGCATTAGTTGTTGGGGTGCCATCGTTTTCTAGGCAATGGGCAATAACACCTGCTTTTTTCAGGCCCTGAAAGTAGGAACATGTGGTGTCGTAATTGACCTGTGCTTCATGCGCTACCATGGTCGCTGAGAACCTTGTACGGTTAGCGCGAATAACTTCCCAGATACGTTGACGGTTACTTTTTCCACCGCGTTGTTCTAAGTGAATGGCTTTGCGCCCAGTTGCTAGCTTAGTCATGCTTAAGCTCTCCGCTTAGGCGCTTCGCCAGTGTAAATTTCACGCTTACCCCAGCTTGCTAAGTCAACAGCATCTAAGCCTTCGTTAAGTGCGGTATCGCTAATATTGGCAAGGTTAGTGGCTACACGACGTACTGAGCCGTTTGCGCGTTTAACGATGAGGTCTAGTAAGTCATCTGCAACAGGTACTTGGCTATAAATAGGCACTAAACGCTTGGCATCTTCAAAGCTGACGGGCTGGGCTGGCACCCAACTCAGTACGCGACCGTGAAAACGTTCAAAGCGTTTTAGCTTAGTTGGCAGCATTTCTTCGCCAATGAGTAATATTGGCGATTGGCTGGCTTCGTAAATGTCACGAATAAGCTCAACAGAACCACGTGCAACAATGTGGTCCATTTCGTCAATAATTAATGGTTTACCTGTGGCTGCCAGTTCTGAAGCAATCGCATCGACTAGCATGGATGCCGTTGCGCCTGTGGGTGCGCTAACACCAATGGCGTCAATAATGGCGCGCAGTGTGTCTTTTTTCGTCCAAACGCTGCGAGCTTGCACGTAGTAAGCGCGGCGGGCGTTAGCAACATAGCAAGCACTGCTAGTTTTGCCGTAGCCACTTGGACCATAAAAACACACCATTCCAGGTAAACTTTCAGTGCGGCTTAATGCCCGTTGTAAGGCAACATCACACAAGCCAATGTTGGCAATAGAAGCAACTTGAGACATATCTTTTACCGTCCTTAATTAATAACTAACTGTTTGTAGTGATTCAGCTTGTCTGTAGCTGAATGCCTTAAATTCACTGCCGCTTGGGTAGTTCTTAAACCAGCGCACGACTTTTGCATCACGTGTGGCTAAATCTTGGTTTTGATCTATTTCAACCCACAGGGCATAGCGTGCTTCAGGCGTACTTGGAATCACGCTGATAGATGCAACTGGGGCAATAGGTGCGGCTTTTGCGACCGTTTGGATAGGGGTGAACTCAGCTTCCTCAATAAGCTCGACTTGCTCTGCGCGAGCACGTAGCTGATTCATGTCATACTGATCTAAGCCCGCAACGGGAACATGCTCGACTTCAAGCACGCGTGATCCGTAACGTTCTGCATGTACTTCTTCAAGGTGGCTATTGAGGCGTTTTTCACGGCCTTTTAGGCGCTCATCACGTTTACGCTCGACAAAGTTTTGCGGCATGTAATCGCGCTTGTTGCCATCTAGCTCAGCGGTGCAAAGGAATGCACCTTCCTGGTTGTACACCCAAACCCTTGAAACGTCGTGAATATCAAAAGCAATACGCAACTGTTCGCCATGGAACTCTTCTAGCGCAGCAGCAAAATAGAGGTTGTTGAATAAGTTAATTTCACAACGGTTAACAATACGTAGCTCTTGCGGTCTAAATAGTGGTCTAGCTTCATCATCCGTGACAGAAATAACGCTAAACCCATCGGCTACGTGTTGTGCCCAGCACTCATTGGGTGTCATATGGCGGCGTTTGCCCGTTACTGGATCAGTAAACTTAGGCAAACTGCTGTGAGGCGTATTGTTGTAACGTGCAACTTGTTCAGTGCTGAACTCTACAAACTGTTCCCATGCCATTAGCGGCATAGCCACAATCTCACCACCTTTATCAATGGCTTTACGCGTTACCTTGAAGTTAGCTAGACGTGCTTGGCGGTCCATATCGACACCAACATAACTAGGCAGTGTACGCGCCGCTTTAATCCAGATACTTTGGTGTACTCGCTCAATAATGCCGCGTGCTTGTGAGTTATACGGCAAGCTGTTAACCATTTCCGTACCCAAGCGCGACATTAAGCCAATCGCAGGGTCAGTCATCATGGCGTTTTTATAGCCAGATCCGTTATCCACATAAAAAATGGCAGGTATGCCGTTTTTCACACAGGAGTAACGCAAGGCATCAATCACCGCTAAAGCGCTTTCGGCAAGATCGACTGACCAGCCAACGACTTTGCGTGTGGCGATGTCTATAACCGTGGTAATTTCTGGGCGAAATGGTCGGCCATGGGTTGGGTGCTGTACTTCGGCATCAAAAGTATGGCCGTCGGCGCTGTAAATATCGGTGGGTAATAGTTTGTCAAAACCACGACGAATAAAGGGCTTTAGGGTTTTCAGTTCACGCGCGCCCATGCGCCCAACTTCGCGGCTAACATTGCCCATTTTTTCTAGAAAACGGCGTACTTGGTGAATACTTGGAATATTACCTTGCTGACCTTGGGCAAACTGCTGGTAGGCATAACTCACGCTAGGCTTGCTTGGTAACTGATAGAAACTTAAAAAGCGTTTTGCCCATGTTGGAACTGTCATGTCTTTTTGACGGTAAACGGGGGCAAGTTCACCTTCTTTAGCCCGATTAATAAAGCGCAACAGTGAGCGACTAGACGGCAAACCATCCTCACTTGGGCGACCGCGTCCATCACGTGCACTTTTGAGCATAGCCACTACATGCGCGTCTACTGAGCCTGCGCGAGCCATATCAATTAATAGCTCTGCACACTTGGTTTGCGTGTAACCTGTGGTTTGCATCAGGTTATTAATGGCGTTAATAACACCCGTGCGGGCATCCGTAACCAGAGCCTGTTGCTCGGTTTCAAGCATTTCAAGCTGCACTTCATCGTTACGCACGGGCAATGTGTTGGTCGCCAGTACTGCTTGTGTGGCTTCTTTACGGATGGCGTTTTGAGTTTCTATTGGTAGGCTTTTGAAGGCGTATTCTAGGGCTTTGGTGCCTTCACGTTTGCGTGAGTCCCACTTTTCACGCTTACTACGCATTTGAATAGCACGATCAGTTTGTGGCAGACCTTTCATACCTGCCAATTCTTGAGCGGTATACCAATCTTTCATTACGCATCCCCCAATGCTTTTTTAAGTTCACGGGCTTTGCGTGCGTACTCTTCACGCTTACGTTCATAACGTCCTAGTTCTGCGTTTAATGCGTCACGACCATATGCAACGCGGCCACCATGCTGGTTAACTAACCAATTGGTCAGCAGGCGGCTAGAGCACACTTGTTCCAGTAGTGGTACGCGATAAAATGGGATGTTGTGTTCTGTTCGAGCAGGGCTTGACCAGGCATCAAGCATATTTTTACTAACGTCATCGCCTGAAAGCCTCGACATTTGAGTCGCAATTTCGTAGCGATCTATTTCTGCTTCTTTAAGGATCTCTGCAACTAACTCGCTAATAGTGGCAGCGTAGTTACATTGCCCTGGAATAGCTGCGACTGGTTGTGGCACTTCAAATAAGTCAAAAGTACGGTCGTCTTTTCTAGGTTTGCGAGCCATGTCTACACACCTCCACAACTTAAACGGTGCGAAGCGATGACAGTACTGTTAGAATTGGAGCGCGTGTATTTACATTCAGCTGTATTTGGACGCTCGCGAACAGGGGTGTAGTCATTGTTCCAACGCTCAGGCCATATTTCCCATGGCTGTACGTTCAACGCTTTAGCAATGCTACGTTCAATACGAGGGTAACGGTTTAGTTTAGCCCACCGAACCGTTCTCTCGTCGACCCCTATATCACGTGCAAGCTGAGTGATAGAAGTGCCACGCATTCGTAATTGGTACTTAATAAACTCCCATCGTTGTTCGAGAGTTAATTTCTTAATATCGTTAATAGTCATTTTCCTAACCATCTTTGCGGGGTGGTTTTTAACGGTGTTTAACAACCGATTGCGGATAAACATAGCCGTTTTGATCTATCAAGTAAAGCGAAAAACGGCATTTCGTTTATAAAATAAAGCAAGAATATAGAACTATTCGGCTAAATTATTGATTTTAAAGGCATATTTTAGCTAAGCGAAATTTCGTTTTCTTTAGTTCTGTATTTCGTTTGCTAGCTGGGTTAATCCGAAATGTTTGAGACACTAGCTGATAGAATTAGACACTGTGCAGAGTTAGCCGGAAGCGGCGATGAGCTAGCCCGACTCGCAACTATTCCAAGACGTACCCTGGAGTACTACATGACTGGCGAACGAGAGCCTAAACTGTCGCGTTGTGTAGATATTGCTAAAGTCGTCAAAGTGAACCTAGACTGGCTAGCAACAGGCGAAGGTGATATTACTAAAAGCAAAACATCTAAACTTGCTGAGGATGATAAGTATGCCTATATCCCTTTATATGATGCAGTTTGTAGTGCTGGTGGGGGCGCATGGAATGGTAAAGATCAGATACTTACCCATATTTCTTTTACACAGTATTCTTTGCGAAAAAAGGGATTGATTGCAGATCAACTCTCTGCTGTGCGTATAAAAGGCGACTCAATGGAGCCATTACTGCATGATAATGACACTGTTCTAATTGATCACACTCAGTCATCCATCACTGCTGATGGTATTTATGTCATACGTGTAGATGAGCATCTATACGCAAAGCGCCTACAACGCCAAATTAACGGCTCTATATTAGTGATCAGTGAAAACTCAGCCTACAAGCCAATGACTGTCAATCGTGACGCATTAGGTGATTTAGCCATAATTGGCCGTGTTGTGTGGTCCGCAGGCTGGATGTAACTCTTTATTCTTATTCTGTTTGCATTCTTAAGACAATAAAGGCGCAAATCTTCTCAGAAATGCGCCTTTTTAATCATTTTTTCGCAATCTCAAATTCATACCGTAAATCCGCTATACATCAACACTGTCAAAGCCTCCAGCCGTTTTAACCTTCATTCCTATCTATGACAATATGATTACCTCCCCACACTTATGCACTTATTAATGATGCATCCAAACAAGTGAATACACGAAATATACATTTGCCTGCTGGAATAAAACAGAATATTGTGATAAATACTAGAGGATTAGTACTTGATCAGAAAGTAATGGATAAAATTGTTGACAGTATTACACGCAAAACCAACGGTGTTGTCACAGGAAAGAATATTGAATTTCTAGCATTAACAAAAAATTAGTAACAGGAGGAAGTGTGCTAATAGGTTTTAAAGGTGGACCTCTTATTGAGGCTGTAGATACGGCAATAGGTATGAATAATTTTTTCTCCGTAGTAAAAAAAGTTGTTGTACCCGCAAGAAAAGATCTTGAATGGCCGATTTTTTTTGATAGATTTTATAAGAGATACCTAAGAGAAAATGAGTTTGATAAAATAAAAATTATAATGGATGCTATAAATGAAGAATTTTCAAAACATCCTGCCTCAGTTGTATCTGATATTTTGAAACTGGATAGTGAATCGAAAGATTTAATGTTGAGTGAGTATTATATTAAATATTTTGAAAAATTTTATTACTGTTATACCACTGCTTTAGCG